>CAYWIR010000126.1:0-7094 GCA_964458375.1 uncultured Neptunicoccus sp. | reverse complement strand
GCTGCGCTTGATCAAGAATGCCCCGCAACGCAACTGGATCGGTTTTATGAATGTCGAGAAAATGGGTCATTTTGCAGCCTCAATCGCAGAAGCCGCTTGATCCAACAAATCAACCGCCTGTCCAATTTCATCATCGCTCATGTTCAGTGCTGGCAACAGGCGGATAACGTTGTCCCCCCCTGGCACGGTTAGCACGCCAACATCATATCCCGCGTTCACCACATCCAGATTGGTCACTTTGCATTTGATCCCGATCATCAACCCAAGGCCGCGAACCTCTTCAAACACATCAGGATGGCTTGCCACCAATCCTTCTAGTTTTTGGCGAAACAGGCCAGCTTTGCCGTTCACATCCGCCAGAAACGCATCATCCGCAACAATGTCCATGACTGCGCCACCCACGGCACAGGCCATAGGATTGCCGCCATAAGTGGAGCCATGCGTCCCTGCGACCATTCCACTTGCAGCATCTTCGGTTGCCAAACATGCACCCAGCGGGAACCCCCCGCCGATACCTTTGGCCACAGCCATGATATCAGGTTCAATGCCCGCCCATTCATGGGCAAACAACTTTCCCGTACGGCCCATACCACATTGAATTTCATCGAAAATCAGCAGAATACCATGCTGGTCGCACAAATCGCGCAGCCCTTTAAGGCACTGGTCAGGGATCGGGATAATACCACCTTCCCCTTGAACAGGTTCCACCAAAATCGCGGCGGTTTTATCGTCAACCGCTGCGTCCAACGCATCGTGATCGCCCACCGCCAAATGGGTGAACCCTGGCAACAACGGACCAAATCCTTTGGTCAATTTCTCAGCACCCGCCGCTGAAATCATCCCAAGGGAACGGCCATGAAAGCTGTCGTTAAACGCAATGATATTCACACGCTCAGGATTGCCTTTTTCATAGTGGTACTTCCGCGCCATCTTCACCGCGCATTCCATGCTTTCGGTGCCAGAGTTGGTGAAAAAAACCGTGTCCGCAAAGGTATTCTCTACCAGCTTTTCCGCCAATTCTTGCTGGTTGGGAATCTGATAGAGATTCGATGTGTGCCACAATTGCGTTGCCTGATGCTGCAACACTTCAACCAATTTCGGATGCGCATGACCAAGCGCATTTACCGCAATCCCTGCGCCCAAGTCCAAAAAGCGTCGGCCCTGATCATCCACCAACCAGCTTCCTTCGCCTTTGACAAAAGCCATGGGCGCACGTCCGTATGTGGGCAGAATTTCAGGGATCATCGAAGTCTTCCTTTTGATATAAAGGCCAATCCGTGACGGATCATGTGGGCCAAGTCAATTATTTAAGGGTGAGTGGAGGAAACAAAAACGGGCCGCGCAGAATAATCTGGCGGAGAAGTGATTTAGCGTCGGCGTCGCGACGACGTATGTGTTTTTGTATTTTCCATGTCAGCGTCATAGGGCGCAAGCGGCCCGTACGTCAAGTAGGATGTGTGTTTGCCGCCCCAAAGTACTCTGCCGATGGTATAAACCGCGCGAGCTTTGCCGCTTGCGCCATCTGCGCTTCAAAGTCCTCCGTGCCAATCATAACCACCGCATCACTTGGCAGTTTAAGCGGGTCCAAAACGGCCCGTACGGCCGCCCGCGCGGTAGACCAGCCCAGTGGCACCTCAGCTTCAGGACCTACACTGGCAAACGGCGCGCCTGCCACGTCGGAAACCTCTGCACGAAATGCATCTGTGTCTTCACCCGAAGGTGCGAACCCCATCAAGGTGACTCGATCCAGCCCTTGCAGTTTTTCCTGCACAGTCTCTGGTAGCTCCAAACGTTTGCGCAATCGCAATTGCAACCCATCGACTGTGAACAGAAATCCAACCACATCGCGCCCCGACCCAAGCAGGATTGACGCATATTGGGGATATTCCAAACCCAATTCTCGGGCTCGTTTGATCCGCGTGCGCACCACTTCGATCGGCATCCGTTTTCCAATCAGCGCCTTGCGTGATTGCGTCCAGCAATGACGCTGCCACCCGCGACCCAACCGTTTGGGTCCTCCGTTGTGTCCGATGCCTGCCATATCATTGCTCCTTATGTCTTTACAAAACCGTCGATCCGTCCCATGCACAAGTCAAGCCAACGCCTCACGCTTCTGCGTATTTCAACGGCACAGCCAACACTCTGATCACTTCTTAGGCAGTCCGATGACCCCGCCCCTTCAAAGCCCCCGCCGCGCCGCGTTTATGGTCCTTCTGGCCAGCGCCCTTTTTGCTGCAACGACCATCATCGCAAAGTTTCTCGGCACCACCGAAAACCCGCTGCATCCCATGCAGGTGTCTGCGGGGCGGTTCTTTTTTGCGTTCCTTGCGATCTCTACATTTGCGGTGATAACGCGTCCAACGATCACCAGCCCAAACATACCGCTACATTTTGGCCGCTCCTTCCTTGGTTGGACAGGGGTTACCCTTATGTTTGCCGCCGTCGCCCGCATTCCCTTGCCTGATGCCACTGCAATCAGTTTTCTGAATCCAGTGTTTGGAATGCTGTTCGCGATCGTCATTTTGCGCGAAGTGATCGGGAAATGGCGCTGGCTTGCGGCGGCAATTGCCCTGTTGGGTGCGGTTGTCCTGCTACGACCAACAGGGGCTAGCATCCAGCCTGCGGCTTTGCTTGCGCTTGGGGCCGCCATGGCTATGGGTCTTGAAATCATCCTGATCAAAGTTCTGTCTGGCCGCGAAAATCCCGTGCAAATCTTGCTGTTTAACAACACCATTGGCGCGACCATTGCTTGCACGGCTGTCATCTTTGTGTGGCAATCGCCAAGTCCGATCCAGTGGGTGGGCCTTATCAGTATTGGCCTTATTATGGTGACGGGGCAGGCTCTGTTTATCCAAGCCATGCGCAGTGGCGAAGCCTCTTATGTGGCGCCTTTCAGCTATGCCACACTCGTTTTTGCGACCGCCTATGACTATTGGGTGTTCAGCGCCAAACCCGATGCCATTTCCATCCTTGGCGCGGCGATCATCCTGTCGGGCGCGGCCCTTTTGGCATGGCGCGAAGCACGGTTGGCCGCAAAACCCTGACCTTTTGCAAACGCAACCACGACACACTCCTCCCGTTGCAGACCGATTCGTCTTGTATCGCCCTACACGGACAGGGTAAGGTGCGGACTGATACAGAATTCCGCGTTGGCCACGGCCTGCGCCGCTTAGGTAAGGAGACAGCCATGTCTTGGACAGATGACCGCGTTGAACTGCTGAAAAACATGTGGGGCGAAGGCAAATCCGCAAGCCAGATCGCAAAAGAACTCGGCGGTGTGACACGCAATGCCGTGATCGGAAAAGTTCACCGCTTGGGCCTGTCGAACCGCGCAACACCTGCAAAAACCGCCAAAGAAAAGCCAGCCCCAAAAGAGGCGGCAAAACCAAAGGCCACGCCAAAACCCGCAGCTAAACCATCGCCTGCTGCTGAAATGGCTGAAAAGCCAGTAGCCTTGCCGATCCGCAAACCAATTATCACGGCAGGCCAACCGCTGCCCCCACAGCCGAGCAATTCTGAAATCAGCGAAGAGGCTCTGGCAACAGTGGCCGAAGTTGAAAAGAAAGCGAAAAAGCTGGAGCTGATGCAGCTAACAGAAAAAACCTGCAAATGGCCCATTGGTGACCCCGCGACCGAAGAATTTTGGTTCTGCGGTCTGGCAGTGCAAACAGGCAAACCCTATTGCGAAGCCCACAACGCCGTTGCGTTCCAACCTATGTCAGCGCGTCGCGACCGCCGCGCACGGTAATGAGCCTTAGCGCACCCATCCCGATCTTGCGGATCTTTGATGAGGCGCGCGCACGGGATTTCTATATTGATTATCTTGGGTTTTCGGTTGTGTTCGAACATCGTTTCGATCCGAACACGCCAATTTACATTGGTTTGGTGCGGGATGCTTGCGTCCTTCACCTGTCAGAACACCATGGCGATGGCACCCCGGGCACGCGGTTGCGCATCCCCGTAGAGGACGTCACCGCACTACATGCCTCACTTGATCCAGAGTACCGTTACGCCCGCCCAGGGTTGCAAGAACAGCCCTACGGCACCCGCGAATTTGCAGTCGCTGACCCCTTTGGCAACACGCTGATCTTCAGCCAAGACATTTAGCGGACAATTAAACTGAACCGAATGTTGCCAGCCGAACTGCGGTGTCCTAGTTTTAGTTTTTACCGTCCCATCCAACACGGCCACTTATGATCAGTTATACCCTGAAATGCGAACACGGTCACACGTTTGACAGCTGGTTCCAATCTGCCGAAGCCTTCGACAAGTTGCTGTCAGCAGGCATGGTCACCTGTTCGGTCTGTGGCACGCTTGGTGTAGAAAAGGCCGTTATGGCCCCGCGTGTTCGTCCTGCGCGTAATACGGCCAAACCTGCGGCTGGGCCATTGTCCGCTCCTGCCTCCCCTGCGGAACAAGCGCTGGCGGAAATGCGTAAAATGGTCGAGGAAAATTCCGAAGATGTGGGCGAAAAATTTGCCGATGAAGCGCGCAAAATCCATGATGGCGATGCGCCCGAACGCTCTATCATCGGGCAAGCCAAACCAGAAGAGGCCAAAGCCCTTGTGGAAGATGGCATCCCTATTGCGCCTTTGCCCTGGGGCAACAAAAAGCGCACCAATTAGGGGCGCACAGCGTCCGCTACGGAGCTCCATGCACAAACAGTACCGCGAATTGCACACTTGATTGCGTGCTGCGATCTCTCATTTCTCTATCTGAAAGACTTACCAAACCCTTAACTTAGACGCGTCATAGACGACGCGTTGTGTAAGACGCGTCTAAGTTAAGAGGTTGGTAAGGTTCGCCCGCTTCACCTGCGATTACGTTTGATGATGCAAACATTTTCGTCAGTCCACTTCATCAATCCACGGAGGTTTGGCAGGGCGTCAGCTTTCAGCCGTACCAAAATACCCTTCCCCTTGGCGCTGTTCCCGCGTAAGACGTGCGCGAACGTTAAAAACAGCCTATGGATCAACAAAAATGCCCCGTTTGGTCATGAAATTTGGCGGCACCTCTGTGGCCGATCTTGATAAGATCGCCAATGCCGCTGACAAAGTCCGTCAAGAAGTCGAAAACGGCTATGAAGTCGTGGTCATCGTCTCCGCGATGTCTGGCAAAACCAACGAACTCGTCGGCTGGGTCAAAGACAGCGCGCCAGACGGCGGCCTCTATGACAAAGCTGAATACGATGCGGTGGTTTCCTCTGGCGAAAACGTCACATCTGGCCTGATGGCATTGCGCTTACAGGCCATGGGGATCGCTGCACGCAGTTGGCAGGGTTGGCAGGTGCCGTTGCAATGCACAGGCCACCACGAGGCGGCCCGCATTGACGCAATCCCATCCGATAACCTAGACGCCTCTTTCGCCTCTGGCTGCAAAGTGGCAGTCGTTGCAGGCTTTCAGGGCGTCATGGCAGATGGCCGCATCGCGACCCTTGGTCGGGGCGGATCAGACACCACCGCCGTGGCCTTTGCAGCCGCTCTCGATGCAGACCGCTGCGATATCTACACCGATGTAGATGGCATTTACACCACCGACCCGCGCATCGTGTCAGATGCGCGCAAACTGCACAAAATCTCTTATGAGGAAATGCTGGAGCTCGCGTCTTTGGGCGCCAAAGTCCTGCAAACCCGCTCCGTAGAACTCGCCCGTTCCTACCGTGTTCGCCTGCGGGTTCTGTCCAGTTTTGAAGAAGATATCTCGGCCGAAGTCGGCACACTTGTTTGTTCAGAGGAAGAAATCATGGAAAACATCCGCGTTGTTAAAGGCGTCGCCTATTCCCGCGACGAAGCAAAAATGACCCTCGTTTCTGTGGCTGACCGCCCCGGCGTTGCTGCAGCAATTTTTGGCCCACTTGCCGATGCAGGCGTCAACGTTGATATGATTGTGCAAAACATTTCCGAAGACGGCCGCACAGACATGACGTTCTCTTGCCCCGTGGATCACGTTCCATTGGCCGAGGCTGCGATGCAAAAGGCCTCCGATGATGGTGAGTTGAATTACCGCGACCTGATCACCGATACCAATGTCGCGAAAATCTCGATCGTGGGGAACGGTATGCGGTCCCAAGCGGGTGTCGCAAAGAAAATGTTCGAAGTGTTGGCTGCCCATAATGCGAACATTCAGGTGATTACGACCTCAGAGATTAAGATTTCTGTCCTTGTAGACCGAAAATACATGGAATTGGCTGTCCGCGCACTGCATGATGAGTTTGAACTCGCAGACGCATAAGGGAATGTCGTGGTTAAATCACGTCTAGACAGTCGGCAACTGCTTACGCGGTTGCGCGACACGCTGAAAGAAGACGGCGATGGGCAACAACGGCTCGACCACATCACAGAGTTGGTGGCGGCGGGTGTTGGTGTCGAAGTCTGCTCCATCTATCTGCGTCGTGACCGCAAAACCCTAGAGCTTTGCGCCACCGAAGGTTTGAAAAAAGAATCCGTCCACGTCACCCGTCTGCGCTACGGCGAAGGGCTGGTGGGACGCGTCGCAAAAGAAGCCTCTCCCGTGAACGCCGAAGACGCGACCGTCGAAAAAGGCTTCCGATACATGCCCGAAACGGGAGAGGAAATGTACTCTTCCTTCCTTGGCGTTCCGATCCAACGCTTGGGCGAAGTGCTCGGTGTTTTGGTCATCCAGTCCAAACATCAACGCAAATACTCCGAAGACGATGTGTATGCGCTCGAAGTGGTGGCCATGGTCATCGCAGAAATGAAAGAACTTGGCGCGTTCGTCGGTGATGGGGAGGCCATGACCGCCCCGCACCAACGCCCGATCATGTTCAACGGCGCAGCCGCACAAGAAGGCGCAGCCCGTGGTTATGTTCTGCTGCATGATCCGCAAATCGTTATCACCAACCCCGTTGCAGACGACCCTGAAGAAGAGAAAAAGCGCCTGAACGAGGCGATGGATTCTTTACGTATTTCCGTAAACGATATGCTGTCGGCCACCAGAAAAGAGAGCGATAACGAACAGTTAGAGGTGATGGAAGCCTACCGTATGTTCGCCAATTCCAAAGGCTGGCGCACCCGAATGGAAGCCTCCATCGACAGCGGTCTTGCTGCTGAAGTCGCCGTGGAAAAAGAGCAGTC
>CAYWIR010000125.1:0-7108 GCA_964458375.1 uncultured Neptunicoccus sp. | reverse complement strand
CGCGCCACGTTGGTCGACCGCGCTGGTGACACGTCAAATGCACGTTCGGCGACCAACCTCCCGCCACCGCCAAACAATCCACATCCAACGTCTGACCATTGGTCAACGTCACGCCCTTCAACGCTTTGCGCCCAGACGTATCACACACACCTGCACCCATTGTAATCGACGCCCCCGCAATCGCCATTGGCGCTTCACCTTCACGGCTGTCGATCACCGCAGCCACATTCGCACCTGCCGCAACCAGATCGCTCGCGGTGCGCCAACCATCATCGTTGTTGGTGAACACCGCAATCGACTTGCCAGTCGCCACACCCCAGCGATTGGCATAGGTCCGTACGGACCCCGCCAGCATCACACCGGGCCGATCGTTGTTGCCAAACGCGATGGACCGCTCTGTGGCACCCGCACACAGGATCGCGCGACCAGAATAGATCTTCCACGCGATGTTGCGCGGTTTACCGTTTGCACTGCGCAGATGATCTGTTTTCTTTTCCAACGCGCCGTAAATACCATGGTCAAACGCACCGTAGACCGTGGTGCGGCTCATCACCCGAACGTTGTCCATTGCCTCAAGTTCGGCCACCGCATGACGCGCCCATTCGGCCCCTGCCATGCCGCTAACCTCAAACGTTTCCGCGTTCAAACGCCCGCCAAAAACGCTGTCTTCGTCACACAACAACACCTGCGCACCAGACCGCCCTGCCGCCAGCGCAGCGGATAGGCCTGCTGGGCCTGATCCAATGACCAGTACATCGCAATGCAGATATCCCTTGTCGTAAACATCAGGGTCTGTCTCTCCTGACAGCTTCCCAAGACCCGCAGCCGAACGGATAAAAGGCTCATATACCTTTTCCCAAAACGCCCGTGGCCACATGAAAGTTTTATAATAAAAACCTGCGCTTAGAAACGGTGCTGCAAGGTCATTCATCGCCAGAAGATCAAACTCCAGCGTGCCTTTGTGGTTTTGGCTGGTGGCCTCAAGACCCTCAAACAACTCTGCCACAGTGGCCCGCGTGTTGGGTTCTTGGTACGCCCCTTTGCGCAGTTGAACCATCGCATTAGGCTCTTCGGACCCAGCCGAAAAAATGCCGCGCGGGCGGTGATATTTAAACGACCGCCCCACCAGCTTTACCCCATTCGCCAAAAGTGCAGATGCCAGCGTATCGCCTTGATACCCCTGCATCGTTTTACCGTTCCAGCTAAACGAAATTGTCTGGCTCCGATCCACCAATCCGCCGTCAAGTCTCATATCTTGGGTCATACGCTGCGCCCCCGTGCGCGGGCTTCATCGCTCGCCATTTTTACGTCTGTAATTTCGTGCGTTGTGGTGTCTCGCGTCACCACCAACCAGCTGCGATCCCCTTGTTCGTGATACCACAACTCGCGGTATTCCCCCGCTGGGTTATCGCGCACATACAGGTAATCATGAAACTGCTCTGCTGCGTTTTCAGCCTCATGGTTTGGACGGTCAATCAGGCTCACATCGCCCAGATGATAAAACTCGGAACTGTCACGTGGGCCGAGCAATGGATGGTTGATAATCATATCTCAGGTCCCCTTAGTGTTGGTTTGGTTGGGCGCCGACGCCCTTTTCATCAATAATCTGACCGCGCATAAAGCGATCCAAACGGAAATCAGCCGCCAACGGATGCGGTTCGTCTTTTGCCAACAAATGTGCATAGCAATCGCCTGACGCAGGGGTCGCTTTGAACCCGCCGTAACACCAGCCACCGTTGAAATAGAGCCCATCAATATGTGTTTTATCAATGAAGGGTGACCCATCCATGGACATATCCATGACACCGCCCCACATCCGCAACAAACGCGCACGACCCAGCATCGGTAGAAAGGCCATCATATCTTCGGCGCAGTGTTCAATCACAGGCAGGTTCCCGCGTTGGGCATAACTGTTGTATTTGTCGATATCACCGCCAAACACCAAACCGCCCTTATCGGACTGACTGATATAAAGGTGCCCAGCGCCAAACGTCACTACACCCGGAATTGTCAATTTCAGACCTTCTGACACAAACGCTTGCAACACATGGCTTTCAATCGGCAAACGCATCCCTGCTTTTTCCATCACGCGGCTGCTGGACCCAGCAACGCAGACACCAACTTTCTTAGCCTTGATTTTGCCCTTGGTGGTCTCAACCCCACTGCAAATGCCATTTTCGATCTGGAAGCCTGTCACTTCGCAGTTCTGAATAATATCAACACCGTTCTGATCGGCTCCGCGGGCATACCCCCACGCCACCGCATCATGGCGCGCTGTTCCTGCCCGAGGTTGCCAAAGGCCGCATTTGATGGGGAAACGTTCGTCGTCAAAGTTCAGGAACGGCACCAAGTTTCGTACCCCTTCACGATCCAGCAGCACCGCATCCGCCCCCGACATCAGCATCGCATTGCCGCGCCGCGCATAGGCATCCCGTTGCGCATCCGAGTGACCAAGATTTAAGATACCGCGCTGAGACATCATCGCGTTGTAGTTCAGTTCCTGTTCCAGATTTTCCCACAGCTTCATGGAATGCTCATAGAACGGATTGTTTTCTGGGAGCATATAGTTCGACCGAACAATCGTCGTGTTGCGCCCGATGTTGCCGCCGCCGAGCCAGCCCTTTTCAAGCACCGCAATGTTTTTCTGCCCATATTTCTTGGACAGGTAATAGGCTGTTGCCAACCCGTGGCCACCTGCGCCCACGATGATAATATCGTATTCTTTTTTGGGTTCAGGTTCACGCCAATGCGGCGTCCATCCCTTGTTGCCAGTCAGGCCTTCAGTCAAAACTTTGAGTGCGGAAAAACGCATGGAAAAACCCCATTTGATTCCTTTTCACCTTCCCAGAACTCTGGGGGTGGTGCATCCATAAAAACGACAGTAAATTACAATATATGGCCAAACATACTCAGATTTTCAAAGTAGGCATTGTCCCCATAAATGGGTTCGCGCTGATGTCTTATGCGGCAACAGTTGAGCCTTTGCGCGCGGCCAATGTTTTAAGCGGTCAGACACTCTATGATGTAACAACCGTTCAAATTGATGATGTGGGCGCACAAAGCTCATCGCAGGATATTTTACCAACTCAAATTCCTTACAAAGAAAGATCGAATTTTGATCTTGTTCTGCTGATCGGCGCGGGCAATGCGCTCGAATATGAAAATGCGCGTCTTGCCAATTGGCTGCGCAGTTTGTCACGGCAAGGGGTGCAAATCGGCGGTGTGTCCGCGGGGCCCGTTTTTCTGGCACGAAATGGATTGCTCGATGGGCGGCGCATGACCGTGCATTGGGAGCATTCAGATTATCTCAAAGAGATTGTGCCCGAAGCTATCATCGAACCGTCGCTCTATGTAATGGACCGGGATCGCATGACCTGCGGCGGGGGGACCGCGCCGATCGATTTGATGCTTGCTTTGATTTCAAACCACCACGGACAACGGCTTGCGCAATTGGTTGGGGATTGGTTTTTACACACTGCCATTCGCCCGTCTGCTGGACCACAAAGGGCGAGCCTGTCCGCCAGATACAACACGGTAAATGCACCCGTCTTAGCCGCAATCGAAGCCATTGAAACCCACGTTGCAAATCCGCTCAGCCTGAACAGCCTTGCCAAGATCGCGGGCACCAGCCCACGCCAACTGACGCGATTGTTTTTAGCCCATGTCGGTGCAACACCTATCTCGTTTGGCCGAAAGGTCAGGTTGGAAAAGGCACGGACCCTGTTACAAACCGCAGCCCTGTCAGTATCAGACATTGCGCTGATGACGGGTTTTTCGTCACCAGCGCATTTCTCTTCGAGTTATTCTGCTGAATACGGCGTTGCACCATCAAAAGTGCGCAGGCCTTAAGCGCAGTTGCCGTTTCTTTCCAGCTTAGACGTAAAGCGAGGACTGATAACAACTTTCTTCGTCAGCGTCCGTGCTTCCAGACCGATGTAATCCTGAAATGGAACGAACGACATATAGCTTTCAACGATAATCACCGCTTCTTCGTTCAAGATGTTCGGAATCAGCTCGGTCGGGATCTCGGAGTTGCTCGCATATCCAGTATGTGAGCCCGACGCGCAGGTCCAATCGATTTGATAGACATCATTGACACGTTCCACGCTTGAAATGCGAAGATATGTATCGTTGGAGTTTTCACCCATAATTGACGCAAACAAAGAATTCATATCGTCTTCGTAGTCATCCACCATTTCAAACTGGCGCGACATGACATCTGCAACAGTATAGGTGGCTTTAACGGAGCGGGTCCATTCGCTGTAGGCGTCAAAAAAGGTGAATGTTCCTGCGAACCAGAAGATGATCAGCGGCATCACGATCATAAATTCAACCGTGGTGGCACCATCTTCGTCTTTGCGCGCATCGCGAAATATATTGAGCAATTTGCTTTTCATCAGTCTTACTCCGGCTCATTCATAAAGGCAGTGTCGGCCACAAGCGGAATGCCCTTGTCATTCACACCAGGAAACAAGGCCACGCCATTTGGCATCATTGGGTCGATGCGAATGCAAGCCCGAATGTACATGATTTCGGACCGTTGGTTCGGCGTAAATGCCCCAAGCGGGTTCAGATCATTTTCTGCTCTGTCCACACACTTATAGTTTTTTGCATAACCAGAGGCCGGATCGAACACGTCCATTTCCAAATGCAAGTTCTCTTCACAGTCTTTGAAAATAAAAGCGTTTTCACATGTTGTGCGCTTGGCCCATTGGTAGATCGTTTCCGTTTCCAATTTGGTTGGCGGATTCGAATACAAACGAAGGTCGCGCACTGTCATATCAATTGCCCGTTCAAGCATCATTTGCTTGGTCATGATAAGGCCCGTTTCGAAAATCCAGAAGAACCCCGTCAAGAACGTTGTCGCAACGATCACAAACTCAACAGAAGAGTACCCACCTTCATCTTCGCGGAACCTCCGAAATGGTTTTAGTAATTTCAACATGGCTGCTCGCCTTTTCTATATTCTGTGCTGATTACTGTGTAAGTTTGAGCTTCTGGATCGACGTTGCGATCGCAGAGAAAACAGACGTGATCTGGGTCCCAGATGCATCGTAATAGTGGCTGTTTGTGCTGGCACAACTGCGCAACTTGTTTGACGTCGACGTGTTCGTCTCGTAGCCAATAGTGTAAACAATTACGCCAGCGGTTTCAGCTGCCAGACAAGAACTGGCCATAGCTGTATCTGATTCTGTCCCGTTACGCCCGTTACTTCCCAAGTTGGACAAGGCACTACTGCCTGTCAAATTATCGTAGAAATCGACAGGCATGTGACCCCAAGCTTCTTCCCAGCTCATTTGTCTTTTCGTTGTCACGCCGCCGGCGCCGGGAGTTATGGCATTAAAATCAACACGGGTAAAAGTTTCAGTTGAAAAGGAGCCATTACCGTCACTGTCGGAAATCTTATAGACTTGGTGATGAGTAGGCTTGTTGATGTAGTAGTTTGTGACTTCAATTGGATCACCATAATAGCAAGTAATACCGTAGTACCCACAATACTGTTCATAATGAGAACCTGTATAAGTCCGCCCATAGTAAGTAAGGTGTGTAAACTGACCAGGCTCTTCTTCAACAACTTCCCAAAGGTCCGAATTCGCGCCTTTGTATGTGCTGCTAAAATCAAATTCCCAAGTGTTTGCGCCATCCCCCATAAGAACAACAATTTTCTTGGTCTGAGGTGCGTTATAGGCAACCGGCAAACCTTCGAACCGAACGTTTACCAGCTCGTCTTCAACCAATGCAGACACAACAGATTGGAATTTTGGGTCCAAAAGGGCCAAACCCCATTTCATACCCAAATGCGCAGCGGTCCACCCGTCGGCATCCAGAGCATCAATCTTGTTGTGCAGCTCCGTTTCATTGTCATTGTATGCGAGGATTTCTGAATTTTCATCAGAATAGCACGTGATATGGCTTTCATTGAAGTTCTTGAAACCACCGTATCGCGATGTGAAAATCCCCTGTGTCTGCGAAACAGTTGGATCAATATAAACGTTGGTAAAATCGGTGTCAGAAAACACCAAGCAGCTGGACAGGTTGTGCGTCCAAGCAATCGAAAGGTTGTCAAACAGCTCACTTGACGGTGCAACGTTGTGGTTAAACGGAACAATAGAGATCGCGATAGAGTCTTCCTCTGTCTCGGTCAAAAGTGTGGTTACAAACTGTTTCGCGGCAACCTTCAAGTTTGCCAACTTGGTGCCACCCATTGAACCAGATACGTCCAACACCAGCGAAATTTCCAAATTCGGGATTTTCTCTTCAGAGCTGCTGCGTGCAGTGATTGGCATGGTGTTAATGCCTGCCATGGACAGGAACCAAGTATCCAAATTGGCTGTCGCCGTGGCAGAAACCTGACGCGAGTTAATGGTCACAGTTGATGTCACATCCACGGAAAAATCTTCAATCGTTGTAACCTTGGACATATAATCCTGAACCACAACATTAGGCTCTTGTGTTTGTTTCAAAGCCGCAGCCGCCAAAACAGCACGGTCGAGGTTGTACTGCAAAGAGGATCGCAGGTTTTCATGTCGTGCGAGATCTACGGCTGTCCCGCCCACCAAGAACATTGCGGAAAACACCACAAGAACGAAAACGATGATCGACCCGTTTTCATCATGGATGTATCCACGTGCTGCCAATTTTTTCTTCACAGACGCCAACATAGTGACACCCCTTTTGCTGAGAAGACTCGGACTGCGAGCCTCGGTAAAACAATTTATCTCCTGCAATATGACGAAACGAGTTGTCGAAATTACGGCAATCAAAGGGCATTTTGATATCAATCAGGGCAGTTCACACCATCTTGGCGTCGGTGTTTTTTAGGGGTCAGTTTGTGGAATAAGACGTTTTATATAATTGTTATTGTTATATTTTATTTGTTGTCCCAGCATCGAATGAACGACAAAAACGATCTGATTATGGCAAATTCTGGCAATTCAGTTCAAATTCTGGGTAAAGAATTTGGACACATTCTAGCCTTAATCAAACTTCTCCACCCCTGTCGCAAAGATACCGTCTTGCCAATTTATCTGACCTATGGCTCTAAGAAGAAATGGTCCCGTGGCTCAACTGGATAGAGCAGCCCCCTCCTAAGGGGCAGGTTGCAGGT
>CAYWIR010000124.1:0-7125 GCA_964458375.1 uncultured Neptunicoccus sp. | reverse complement strand
TTTTGTGCCGCAATTTCCTCCCTTTGTGCGCCAGGGGATGCCGTGATCCTGCCCGCACCTTGGTATTTTAATCACAAAATGTGGTTGGATATGGCGGGGATCGAGTGTCGGGTGCTTATGTGCGGGGATGACATGCTGCCCAGTGCAGAACAGGCCGCAGAAATGATTGATGAGCGTGTAAAGGCGATTGTATTGGTGACGCCTAACAACCCAAGCGGTGTGGAATACCCTGCGAGCCTGCTAGATGCGTTTTATAGCGTAGCCAAAAATGCGGGAATTTCGTTGGTGATCGACGAAACCTACCGCGACTTTCATTCTGTGACAGGTGCACCTCATGGTTTGTTCGCTAAATCGGATTGGCAGGACACGCTGATACAATTGTATTCTTTTTCCAAAGCCTATCGCCTGACGGGGCATCGGGTGGGTGCGGTGATTTCCAGTGCAGCGCGATTGGCGGAAATGGAGAAGTTTTTAGATACGCTGACCATTTGCCCAAACCAGTTGGGCCAGAAAGGCGCGTTGTTTGGCATGCGCAACCTTGGCAATTGGGTTGCTGGTGAACGGCTTGAGATTTTAGACCGACGCGCGGCCATGGTGGAAGGGTTTCCAAAGTTGCATGGCTGGGACTTAAAGGGCTGTGGCGCTTATTTTGCCTATGTTTCCCATCCTTTTGAGGCATCGTCGCATGACGTGGCCAAAGCAATGGTGGAAAAAGCCGCTGTCCTTGCCCTGCCTGGGACGATGTTTAGCCCAACATTGGCCGAAGGCGGCACGGGTCACGCAGAAGCACATTTTCGAATTGCTTATGCCAATATAGACCGCGCTGGCATTGGTACTCTATTTGACCGCTTGGCCGCGTTTTCTATGGAATAACACCCAGTTGATGCAATGGCATGCTGTTGTCGCTTGCCATGGGGCGTAGGGGTGCTAAAACCTGCGGTCAAACACAGGGTTAAAGGGTCTAAACGATGTTGAATAGCATGCGCGGCAGCGGTCAAAGCAAGACGATGTGGGTCATCATGGGCTTGTTGATGTTTGGCCTGACCTTCGGGTTTGGTTTGGACAGTCTACGCGGTGCAAATGTCACCTCTATTGGTTCCGTCGGGGATGAACCCATTGAAGTAAACACGTACGGGCGCGCCTATCAAAATGCGGCAAGCCGTTTGGGCCAACAAATTGGCCGTGCCTTGACGCCTGCGGAACTCGACCAATTTGGTGTTCAGGATCAAGTTCTTGATGCCGTGACTAAGCAGGCGGCGTTGGACAATGAGACCAACCAGCTTGGCTTGTCTGTTGGTGATGACATGGTGCGCGACAGCATCGCTAATTCTCAGCAATTCCAAGGGTTGAATGGTAAGTTTGACGCAGAAGCCTACCGCTACTTCCTTCAAAATCAGATGGGGATGAGCGCTGGGCAATTTGAAGCCCAAGTACGCAAAGAAAATGCCCGTGCGCTGCTGCAAAATGCCGTTGTTGGCGGTGTGAACAGCGATGGCACAATGGCTCTAACCTTGATGAATTTTGCTCAACAAGAACGCTCTTTTGAGTGGGTGGCTTTAAAGGCAGACCAGTTGGCGACGCCCATTGCGGCCCCAACAGATGCAGAACTGGATGCGTTCTATAAAGCACAAGTTTCGAATTACATGACGCCACTGACACGGCAGATCACATATGCTTGGTTGAACCCAGCAGATTTGCTGGATGTGGTCGAAGTAGACGAAGAACAAATTCGTGAAAGCTATGACCTGCAATCAGATCGTTTTAATCGCCAAGCGCAACGCGCTGTCGACCGCATTGTCTTCCCATCAGTAGAAGAGGCACAAAGCGCACGCGATCGCCTTGACAGCGCAGCTGCCAGCTTTTCTGACATTGTGGCCGAACGCGGTCTGACAGACGCAGATGTGGATTTGGGCGAAGTGGCGCGTACAGACCTAAGCACAGCCGCGGCAGACCTGTTGTTTTCACAAACTGAACCAGGGGTGGTTGGGCCAGTCGACTCTGCGCTTGGCCCTGCACTGTTTCGCATCAATGCTTTGATCCAATCCGACAACACGCCGTTTGAAGATGCACGCGAAGAATTGCGTACGGAATTGGCGGGTGAAAGCGCACGGCGGTTGGTGGCCGATTTGGTTGGTGAGATAGATGATGAGCTCGCAGGCGGTGTGCGTTTGGAAGACCTAAACAAAATCGAAGGCTTGACCATTGGCAAAATGGATTTCTTTGCAGGTAGTGAAGAGCCACTTGCAGGATACGACGCATTTCGCGCTGCGGCTCTTGCGGCGCAGGATGGCGATTTTCCAGAAGTTTTGGATCTGAGCGATGGTGGCGTGTTTGCCTTGCGTCTTGATGGCGTTGTGGACCCTGCCCCAATCCCGCTAGAAGACGTGCGTGAACAAGTCACCGCCGATTGGACCGCGGAGCAAACACAAACCGCATTGCGCGCGCTGGCAGAAGAAGTGACCCCTGCCCTGCAAAACGGTGGTGATTTGGCAGAGCGTGGTTTGGAACTAACCCCAGAAGACGGCATCAACCGCACGACGTTTATCGAAGCACTGCCACCCACTGTGGTTAACGAAGTATACGATCTCGAGGCCGTTGGAGATGTAACGTCAGTAGATGCGCAGGACGCTGTTCTGCTTGTCCGTTTGACCAACATCACTGACTATGACCCAGACCAAGAAGGCAACGACGCTGCATTGGATCGTATCACCACGCAAATTGATGCACAGGTGTCCTTGGACATTCTTGAGTATTTTTCTGGTGCGCTGCAATCCCAAGCAGGGGTGAGCCTTGATCGCAACATCATCAGTCAGGTGAACACTCAGATGACGGGCGGTTACTAGTGAGCACGCTCGTTCCCTCCTTCGACGCATTTGAAGCGAAACACACAGCAGGTCAAAACCAAGTCGTTTACACGCGCTTAGTAGCAGACTTAGACACGCCAGTGTCGCTGATGCTGAAACTGGCGCAGGCACAAAAAGACAGCTTCATGCTGGAAAGCGTGACAGGCGGCGAGGTTCGCGGGCGGTATTCCTGTATCGGCTTTAAACCCGATCTTGTATGGCAGTGTCACGGTGAGCAGGCGCGGATCAACAGACAAGCGCGGTTTGACGCAAATGCGTTTGAACCCATGGAACAAGACCCATTGGCGGCCCTTCGCTCTGTTCTAGAAGAAAGCCACATTGACCTGCCCGATGGTCTGCCAGCCATCGCAGCTGGCCTGTTTGGTTATCTTGGCTATGACATGATCCGCCAAGTCGAACATTTGCCAGACGTAAACCCTGATCCATTGGGATTGCCAGATGCGGTTATGATGCGCCCCTCTGTTGTAGTGGTTGTAGATGGCGTAAAAGGGGAAATCACGGTGGTTTCGCCAGTTTGGGTGTCTGGTGGTTTGACCGCACGTGCGGCCTATAACCAAGCGGCAGAACGGGTAATGGACGCCGTCCGTGATTTGGAGCGGCCCGCCCCAACGGCCACACCTGTCAAAGACATTGAAACCGCTGTTGGCGTTCCTGTGTCAAACACAACAAAAGATGAATATTTCGATATTGTTGCGAAGGCCAAAGACTACATCAAAGCAGGCGATATTTTCCAAGTGGTGCCAAGTCAGCGGTGGGCGCAGAATTTCAAACTGCCACCATTCAGCCTTTATCGTGCCTTGCGACGCACGAACCCAAGCCCCTTCATGTTCTTCTTTAACTTTGGTGGGTTTCAAGTGGTTGGGGCCAGCCCCGAAATTTTGGTGCGCTTGAAAGACAAGGAAGTTACAATCCGCCCAATCGCTGGCACACGGCATCGCGGCAAAGACGAGGCCGAAGATCGTGCGCTAGAAGAAGATTTGCTCAGCGATCAAAAAGAACTGGCTGAACACCTTATGCTGTTGGACTTGGGGCGCAATGATGTGGGCCGCGTTGCCAAAGTTGGTAGCGTACACCCCACCGAGAAGTTCATCATCGAACGCTATTCCCATGTGATGCACATCGTTTCAAACGTCGTGGGCGAATTGTCGGATGAACATGACGCACTTTCCGCGTTATTGGCAGGTATGCCTGCTGGCACCGTGTCAGGTGCACCCAAAGTGCGCGCGATGGAAATCATCGATGAATTGGAAAAAGAAAAACGTGGCGTTTATGGCGGTGGATGCGGATATTTCTCTGCCAATGGGGAAATGGACATTGCCATTTCCTTGCGCACTGCGGTTTTGAAAGATGAAACTCTCTACATCCAAGCAGGCGGCGGCGTTGTGTATGACAGCGACGCAGAAGCGGAATTCCAAGAGACTGTGAACAAATCCAACGCTCTTAGAAAAGCAGCCGAGGATGCCAAAGACTTTGTGTCCTCTGGCGGGAACTTTTGATCCATCCGCGATGGTTTCTGTGAAGCCGTGAAAAAGCCAACTTAATGCCGTGGATTGGGCCAGTTGGTTTTTAGCTAGTTTTTCAACAAGCTCGCAGAAACTGGGGCCAGCGTAACAGCACGAGCTTTCGAACTCAGGCTCCACCCAACAAGAGTTCCAAGTGTGGATTTCGACGCGGTCGCCATAATGATAACACTGCCTTTGTTGCGCGCTTCGCGGGCAGCGCGATCGAGCTGTTGGGTGAGTATAACCCCTGCTTCGCCTGACTTATCAAGAAACCGAAACACAGTGCCGTTTGACACATCTTGCTGATCAGCAATGCGTTTGGTGCCGTTTAACCCACCCGCATAGGTAATAATCCCGTGCCCCGTTTCAGCGAAACTCTTTACAACAGACCGCAGCAAACGCTGGTCTTTTTGCAAATTGGCGGCAGGGCGATCAATCAGGCCAATTGACTCTGGCATGATTTCAAAATACCGCGTCATCAGCTCTGCCACTTGTTCATTCGATTGCCCACCTGACAAAGACAGCTCCACATTTCGCGGTGCCATTGTCAGAACTTCGAACCCTGCATCACGATAGGTGCGTGCACGGCTTTGAGCGTCTTCTTCATCCAATGACACTGCAATGGTCAAAGGCAGGTTCAACCCCTGCAGGCTTGGCAGCTGTGCAGCAATCTTTCCGTCATCGATCAGAATGATGGACATCAACGGATCATCTGTCACGGGGAACTCATTGGCATTGGCAATCAACGCGCCCGGGTTTGGCAACGGCTCTTCTACAGCCTGTTCTTCAGGGGCCTCGGTGATATTAGAACTGCTCCCGATGGTGGGAAAGCGGCTTTTCTTTTGCTCACCACCAATTTTGGGCAAACGCGAACCTTGCGTTATGATCGACCCGCCTGTTGTTTTGAAAGTGCCTGAGGTATTTGGCTTTTCCTCTTCAATTACATCAGCGGCGACACCATCTTCAGTTGGTGTTTCAGCGGGATCAGCAACATTTGCTTTAGGCGGCGCTGGGTTTTCGATCACTGGCAAGGCGGCAACTGTATCGTCTACGGGTGAAAGCTCTGTTGGTTCTTGGTCCGCTTCAGGTTCGGACAAGTCAGCGGTTTCTAACGTTTCCGTTGTGACCAGCGCCGCCACTACAACATCGGGACTTTCGGTTTGTAGGGTTGGTTCAGCCAACTCAATAGCTTTTGCCGGATCCGTTGACAGCTGCGGCTGACTGTCCGCTGCAACAACAGTGGGTTCTACAGGGTCCACTATTTCAGTTGTGACATCGGCATCAATGGGCAAAGCAATGGCCTGCTTTTCTGGCGTGACGACAGGTTCAAGCGTGTCTGCGTCCCCTGTTTTTGGTGGCTCAGAAATCTCTGCGACCACAGCTGGCTCTTCCACTTCAGGTTCTTGTTCAGGTTCTATTACCGCCTCTTCAACAGTTGGCGCAGTGTCCACCATGCTCAATTTCGGAAGCGCGGGATCATTTGAAGGTTCTTTTACATCTTCAATTTGTGAGGCTTCAGGAGCATCGGCAATCTGCGTGCTGTCCGTTCTGGGTATCACGGGATTCAGAGCAGCAAGAATGACGCCAGAGGTCAAACCAACAGCAAGCCCTGATACGATTCCAAGTGATTTTCCACCAATTGCCATCTGGTGCCTCTTTGCCTGTGATTGGCGTGTGTTTTCTTGGGGCCTGCTCTTGACCTCGGACCACGCCCATGACCAATGTATAACGCACAAATATAATGGGATCACCCCCAAATCCGCGAACTGCAGGGACAGGCAATATGCTGCTTTTGATCGATAATTACGACAGCTTCACCTATAATCTGGTGCATTATGTAGGCGAACTGGGCGCAGACGTTGTTGTGAAACGCAACGATGAAATCACCGTTCAAGATGCAATGGGAATGGGGGCAGATATGATCATGTTGTCCCCTGGTCCCTGTGACCCTGACCAAGCGGGCATTTGTTTGCCTCTGACCATGGCCGCAGCGGAGGCAAAAATACCTTTAATGGGCGTGTGTTTGGGTCATCAAACCATCGGACAAGCCTTTGGCGGGTCGGTTGTGCGGTGCCACGAAATCGTGCACGGCAAGATGGGCAAGATGCACCACAACGATACATCCGTGTTTAAGGGGTTACCAACACCGTTTGATGCCACTCGGTATCATTCTTTGGTTGTTGAAAAAGAGACTTTGCCCGACTGCTTGGAAACAACTGCTTGGTTGGAAGATGGCACGATTATGGGGCTACAACACAAAGAATTGCCCATTCACGGCGTACAATTCCACCCAGAAAGCATCGCATCCGAGCATGGCCATGCGCTGTTAAAGAACTTCTTAGATATGGCATTGGAGCCAGCATGAGCGACCAGCTGAAATCTCTCATCGCGACGGCGATTGATCAGCCATTGGACGGCGAACAGGCGCGACAGGCGTTTGAAATCATCATGAACGGTGATGCAACACCGGAGCAGATTGGCGGATTGTTGATGGTGTTGCGCACACGCGGCGAAACCGTGGCGGAATATGCTGCGGCGGCGGCCGTGATGCGGGCAAAGTGCAACGCTGTAGACGCCCCAAAGGACGCAATGGACATCGTTGGAACGGGCGGTGATGGCAAATCAACGCTAAATATCTCGACCGCGACGGCCATTGTTACGGCAGGTGCTGGTGTGGTTGTTGCAAAGCACGGCAACCGCAATCTTTCCTCCAAGTCAGGTACGGCAGATGCTTTGGGAGAACTCGGCGTGAACGTTAT
>CAYWIR010000123.1:0-7147 GCA_964458375.1 uncultured Neptunicoccus sp. | reverse complement strand
ACCAATATTGCATCGCCTATCCCTCCCGTTTCAGCGGACGCGACATCAATGTCGCGAGCGCTTCGTTAATCTGTTGCCGCCCATTCAAGACATCCGCAACCGCCTGCGCAATGGGCATTTCAACCCCCGCTTTGGTGGCCAGCGCCAACACAGCCTCTGCCGTTGCTACACCTTCAACTGTTTTACCTGTCCCAAAAATCCCAGCTCGCCCCAGTTGTTCTCCAAAGGCAAAGTTACGCGATTGCAGGGATGTACAACTGAGCGCAAGGTCCCCAAAACCAGACAACCCCATCAAGGTTTCCGTTTGCGCTCCCATTGCACCAGCCAACCGTGCCAGTTCGGCAAAACCCCGCGTCATCAACGCGGCCCGCGCACTTTCACCCAGTCCTGCGCCAACCACAATTCCACAAGCAATGGCGTAAACGTTCTTAAGGGCGCCGCCCAACTGCACCCCCGTTACATCCCGCGTCAAATACAGCCGCAGCGTTTGCGTTGATAGGGATTCTTGCAACGTTGCGCCCAAGTTTGCATCCGCACAAGCAATCGACAGGGCTGTTGGCATCCCTTTCGTCATTTCACTGGCAAACCCTGGCCCTGACAAAACCGCCATGCGGTTCCCGTCAAACACCTGCGTCTGCAAAAGCCCTGTATCGCCCTCAATCCCTTTGGCGCACAACACAACAGGCGCATCGGTGGCGAAACTGCTGTCCGTCAAAAACCCCCGCAAACGCTGCGCAGGCAGCGCCAACAGCACAACATCTGCGTCCATAATGGCTGTTAAGTCCGCCGTAACGTTCAACCCGTCAGGCAAAGGAACCCCTTGCAAATACTGTGCATTGACCCGATCCACCTGCATGGCGGAAACCTGCGCTGCATCGCGCCCCCAAAGGGTCACATCCAGCCCGCCAATCCGCATCACACTCGCCAGCGCCGTGCCAAAGGCCCCTGCACCGATCACACCCACATGTGTCATGCCTTGGCCCCCTTCTTACCTGATCCCAGCATCGGCGCGGCCTTGCGATCCAACGGCCAACGTGGTCGCGCAGAAAGGCTCATGTCATCCACATGCCCCTCTGCAAATCGTTCCAGTCCCGCCCAAGCAATCATCGCCGCGTTGTCAGTGCAGTACTTTAAGGGTGGGGCAAGGAATGCGAACCCTTGCTCATCCGCAACGGCCTGCAATGCCCCGCGAATAACGGAGTTCGCTGCAACACCACCTGCCACAGCAAGGGTTGTCTGCGATCCAAACGCCCGACATGCCCGCCGTGTTTTTTCCGCCAATGTATCGGCCACCGCCACCTGAAAGCTGGCACACAGATCCCGTCGATCTTGAACCGTGATCCCGCCTTGTTCGGCAATCAACGTATCTCGCGCACGTCGCAATGCGGTCTTTAAACCAGAAAACGACATATCCATATCAGGTCGATCCAACAACGGGCGCGGGAATTTGAACCGTTTAGCATCCCCGTGTAACGCTTCTTGCTCAATCAACGGCCCACCAGGATATCCCAATCCCAGCAACTTAGCGGATTTGTCAAACGCTTCGCCGGGGGCATCATCAATTGTGCCGCCCATGCGGGTAAATTCATCAGGGCCATGAACACCCAAAAATTGGCAATGCCCGCCTGACACCAACAACATCAGATAAGGATATTCTACCCCATCCGTCATACGCGGCGTCAGTGCGTGACCCGCCAGATGGTTCACACCCACCAGTGGTTTGCCCGACCCAATCGACAGCCCCTTTGCGCACATAACCCCGCTGATAACCCCGCCAATCAGACCAGGCCCAGACGTAACTGCAATCGCATCTACATCCGTTAGCATCAAATCCGCCTCATCCAACGCCCGCTCTACGCATAGGTCCAGCCGTTCAGCATGGGCACGCGCTGCGATTTCAGGAACCACACCGCCAAAATCTGCGTGAAGCGTTTCCTGACCCCAAACAACGGACGACAGCACTTCCCCTGCGGCGTCAACAGATCCGCGCACAACGGCGGCAGCTGTGTCATCACAACTGCTCTCAATCCCCAAAATTGTGTAAATCTGTGTCATTGCCAATCGTTGCTTGCCGTGGTTTGCTTGCTTGTGCAGGTAACATTTGCACCCCGTCACAGCAATGGTCCCATCACGCCTATGTTAAAACCGACCCTTCTGATGATCCGACCGCACCGCCAAGCAACAGAGTTCGTGCAGGCGCTTCCAAAGCTAAGCTCTCATGTTATCTACGCGCCCGTGCTGGAAATTCAGCAACGCCCTCTTGATCCAATCCCATCAGATACACAGGCTTTGTTGTTTTCATCCGTTAACGGGGTGACGTATTTTGCCGAGCAGTCAGACAATCGACGTTTGCCTGCATATTGCGTGGGTGAAACCACGGCAGCGGCTGCCACGAAGGCGGGGTTCATCGCCCACTCCGCAGATGGCACTGCCGCAGATTTGCTTGCTCTTGCTAAGGCGAACCTCAAACCCAAAGACGGGGCTGTCATTTATATCTCAGGGGCCATGGTGGCCCACGACTTAGACAGCCAACTTAAATCCCTTGGTTACGATGCGGCGCGGCGCATCGTATATGAACAGTCGCCGCAAGTGTTAACGCCTCAGGCGATCGACGCCCTGAAATCCCCCACAGTAATCCCTGTGTCATCCCCGAACACTGCCCACCTTTTTGCTGAACAAACCGCTGATTTGGACCTATCCCTAGCAACTTTTATTTTTATTTCTGAAAATGCTCGTGCGCCACTGAAACACGCCAAATCCAAACAAATCTTGGCTGAATCCCCGACACGGGCCGCCATGCTGGCCGCTGTTGACGCGCATTTGTAGCGTGATTTCACCGCAGTTTGCGCATTGGGGTTGAGGACGTGCCTCACAGTGCTTAACTTTGCTACAGGGGAATCTTTCCAGTTACAAAACAAGGCATTCGGCGCGTGGCTAAAAAATCTGATAAATCATCTGAAATCGAAGATGCAGAGGTTGTGGAAACTGCAACCGTTGAAGACGTGACAGAGGATGTGACAGAAGCGGTGGAAGACGCTGCTGAAACGGTTGAAGAAACCGCAGAAGACGCAATCGAAGACGTCGCCGCTGAAGACGATCCAGAGCCCGAAGCCGTATCAGAAGAGGAAGAGGTTCGCGCCTCTCTTGCCGCGCGTGTCCTACGCGGGTTGTTCCTAATCTTTGTCGGTATTGCCGTCGCACTTTGGGGCGCTCCAAAACTCGCGCCACTGTTGCCAGCGGGATTATCCCCCGTTGCTGAATTCTTAATGCCAGGTCAGTCCGAAGCAAAAGCCGAAGTTGCTGCCTTGCGGACCGAATTGACCGAAAAACTCGCCGCTGTTCCAACCGCCGCAGGTGTGGATCAAACAGCCATTGACGATGCCATTGCCGCCTTCGCCGCGACCCAAGCCGAAGAAATGGCCACCCTCAAAGACGCGCTTGCCGCGACAGATGGCCAAGACATCGAAGCACGCATCGCATCACTTGAATCTCAAGTGGAAGGTCTGAATGCGGAACTGTCCGCTGTTGGCGAACGCCTATCTCTGCAAATCACAGAAAACGGTGCAACCTTGTCAGAAGAGGCTGCAAGCAAACTTTCGGGCTATCAAGCCGTGCTTGAAGGGTTGAAAGCCCAAGTTGCAGACCTTGCCGCGAAAAATGGCGCGCTCAGTCAAAAAGTGGAAGAAGCCGCCACCGCCTCTGCCCGCCGTGTGGAAGAAGCCCAAGCTGAAGCGTCCACCAAGATTGCCAACACTGCCACGAAAAAGGCGCTGACGGATGTAGCCGCCGCACTGGACTCAGGCGCACCGTTCAAACCCGCGCTCGACGCACTTGTTGATGTGGCTGGCATTGAAATTCCTGCTGGTTTGGCCGCAGTGGCCGACGCTGGAACCCCGTCTTGGACGACACTGCGAAATGGATTTTCGGACGCCGCGCACCAAGCCCTGCGATCTGATATCCAAGCCCAAGCGCAAGATGGCTCCATCAGCAAACTCGGCGCATTCCTTAAAACACAGGTTGGCACGCGCTCGCTTGAACGCAAAGAAGGTCCAGAAACGGATGCTATCTTGTCCCGTGTCGAGGATGATCTGGTAAATCGCCGTCTGTCTGCCGCCCTGAGTGAGGCGCAAAGCCTTCCAGACGCCGCAAAATCTGCCATGTCCGCATGGATCGCCAACCTGTCTGCCCTAGATGCTGCTCAAACGGATCTCAAGGATCTGTCCGTCAGCCTTGGCGCATCCTAAAAGAAAGCCGTTCCATGCTGTTGTCTCTCATTCGCATCGTCTTTTTCATTGCCCTGATCGTGGTTGCGGCCTTTGCAGGCTCTTACCTGATCGAAGCAGGAGGCGAGGTGAAACTCTCGTTCAATGGCGAAGAACATCGGTTCACGCCCATTGCAGGTTTGATCGGCCTTGTGGTGTTTATGATCGCCGTTTGGGTCGCGTTCAAACTGTTTGGTTTGCTGGTTGCCGTTTTCAAATTCTTCAACGGCGACGAAACCGCCGTGTCCCGCTACTTTACGCGCAATCGCGAGCGTAAAGGGTTTGAAGCATTGGCCGATGGCATGGTCGCACTGGCTGCAGGCGAAGGTAAAACCGCCAGCCAAAAAGCGGCCAAGGCAGAACGGTATCTGGAGCGCCCCGAGTTGACCCAATTGATCAGTGCGCAAGCGGCTGAAATGTCAGGCGACACTAAGAAGGCGTTGAAATACTATAAAAATCTGCTGCAAAACGACCGCACACGATTTGTAGGCGTCCAAGGCTTGATGAAGCAAAAACTGGCCGAAGGCGACACGGATACGGCACTGAAATTGGCCGAAAAGGCCTTTGCCTTGCGCCCCGCACATGACGCCACACTGGAAACTTTGTTTGCGTTGCAAACGGATAAGCAAGAATGGTCCGGCGCACGAAAAACGATTGAAGCAAAGGTCAAAGCCCATACTTTGCCCCGCGATGTGGGGCGCCGCCGTGATGCGGTATTGTCCCTCGCGGATGCGCGCCGCTTGCTCGATGATGGGGAAATCCCATCAGGGAAAGAGGCCGCATTGCAAGCCAATGCCTTGTCCCCTGATTTGATTCCTGCCGCGGTTCTGGCCTCTGAAATGCACTTGTTGGACAACAACAAACGCGCCGCGAGCAAGACTTTGAAAAAGGCGTGGTCCAGTAAACCGCACCCTGATCTGGCCAGCGCATTTGCCGATATAGAGCCAGACGAAACACCTGCCGCACGGACCAAGCGGTTTAATCAACTGCTGCGCGCCAATTCTGACAATGCCGAAGCGCGTATGTTACAGGCAGAACTCATGCTCGCCTCCGAAGATTTTCCAGGGGCACGCCGCGCCATTGGTGGCTTGGCTGAAGAAGACCCAACCGCCCGCTCGCTTGCTATTATGGCCGCGATTGAAAAGGGTGAAGGGGCAGAAGAAAACGTTGTGCGTGGCTGGCTGACAAAGGCCTTATCCGCTTCTCGTGGCCCGCAATGGATTTGTGGAAACTGCAACAAAATCCACACCGCTTGGGCCCCGAAATGCGACAACTGCCAATCCTTTGATACGATGGATTGGAAAACCCCACCGCAAAGCGATGATCTGGCTGAAAACACATCCATGTTGCCGTTGATGGCAGGCACTCTGGACGTGATGTCAGAGCCTGATGCAGAAGCGGTTACTCCTGAAGAAACGCCGAAATAGCGTCATTCACGGCTTTTGGGTGCGTTGTCACCAATGAATGCCCCGCGCCTTTGATTTCTTCAATTTGCACGGCGCGATTCGTCTCTCGTAGGCGCATGGCACAATCGAGCGGGATAACATCATCCTTGGTGCCGAAAAGCGCCAAAATGGGCATGTCACGATCGCGCAAAACCTGATGGGCATCTGACACATCCGCAAAAATCGTGTGCCGCAAGCTGCTTAAAACCGCTGCCCCATACCCCGCATAACGTGTCTCTCGGCACTGTAGGTTTATCATCTCAGGATCGACCTTTTCAGCCTTACCACTTTTCCGTGCCCCACGCCGTAGGCTCCACCCACCGAGCACAAACATCACAATATCCCCGATCACGGGCCAACGTGCGATCCAATTTGGTCGCCCTTCCAAAAATCCAATTGGCGCGACCAAGATCAATTTCCGAATACGATCCCGCCGCAGCGATGCATAATGCGCGACAATCCCACCCCCCATGGAATACCCCAACAGATCATAGCCAGGGCGCAGATCGACCGCAGCAAACAGCTCGTCCATTTCTTGAACATAAAAGTCCAGATTCTGTGGCCCATATGGCCGATCAGAAAACCCGCGCCCGAAATGATCAAATGTAAGCACACGATACCCCGCTCGCGTTAGCGCGGGGATTTGATCGCGCCAGATAAAACTTGGCGTGGTCAGCCCATGAACCAACACAATAACGGGACCTGTGACGGGTCCATGCCATTCATAATGGATTACACCATTGCTCAGTTCGGCAAACTCACCCGTTGCAGCACGCCGCGCCCTCGCTCCCATTGGCTGCTTAAGAAACCACGCAACAATAAGACACAGGCCCAACGCCAATAAAACCATCGCTGGCGTCATAAGGCTCATGTTCCACAAAACGTTTGTTGCACCACCTGATCAGGGGTTGGCGGCGCTTCAAAACCCATGGCATCTGGTTGCTCTTCAAACGGCCTCTCCAAAATCGCTATCAGGGCTTCAAAGGGGGCAAAATCACCGCTCAAGGCACTTTCGATAGCCTCCTCAACCCTATGATTTCGGGGGATAAAAATTGGGTTGGCTTCTTTCATGGCGCCAACCAAATCCCCATCATGGACTGCACGCCAAGTCTCTAACCAATCGAGAGCAGCTTTTTCAGAAACAAACAAATCAACAAATTTCGCCTCCGAGCCGCCCGACGCAATTCGTGTCAATTCGCGGAAGAACAGCGTGAAATCGCACCCGTGATCCGTCATCACTTTGAACGTGGATTGCATGAATTCCGCATCCACCGCGATCCCCAGTTTTTGTGCAATGCCAACATTCAGCGCATCGTTAAAAATGGCTGAAAACCCTTCAACTGCACCCTCTGCCAGCTTAACAGCCGCATCCTCGTCATCGTTCAAAATTGGCAACAACGCCTCTGCCAGCCGCGAAATATTCCACACCCCGATATTGGG
>CAYWIR010000122.1:0-7149 GCA_964458375.1 uncultured Neptunicoccus sp. | reverse complement strand
GACAAGGTCCAACAGGTTATGGCCATGGGCGTCGATCCCAAGGACATGTTTCAGCTGGCTGGCTGCGATAATGATCCCCGACGCTGTGATGAAGCCTGCAATCACGGGATGGGACAGGAAATTGGCGACAAACCCCAATCGGAAAAGACCCATGGCCAACAGCATGACCCCAGAAAGCCCAGCTAACGACAGTGCGGCGACTGCGTAGCCCATCGTACCTTGTTCCACGATGTTGCTGAGCGCGGCGGCGGTCATCAGCGAGACAACGGCCACAGGCCCAACGGCCAGTGCGTTGCTGGTGCCGAAAACGGTATAGAGCAGGATTGGAACAATTGACGCATAAAGCCCTGCCTCTGCGGGAAGCCCTGCCAGCAGAGCATAGGCCAGCGATTGCGGGATCAGCATTATCGTCACGATCAAGGCCGCCATCAGGTCGTTTGACAGAGCCGTACGGGTGTAACCCCGACCCCAGTTCAGAATCGGTAAGTATTGGGACAGTTTCATCGAGATCTCGGACAGTTTGGGTCGCCTTGCCAAAGTGGCGGCAAGGCGACGAGGGAGTTATTCAGCGCCAATTTTTTCTGGCTTGGCCATCCATTCGCGACCTTTCAGCATGCCTTTCCAGTAGATCGGAGGCAGCATTTTTTCTTTGAGGAACCACGCTGCACGGCTTGGCTTGGTGCCGTCGATGAAGGCCTTGGGGAAGCTGGGAAGCATGGTGCCGCCATAGCCAAACTCGGCCAGAACAATCTTGCCGCGTTCCACGGTCAACGGGCAGGACCCATAGCCGTTGTATTGGGCCACAGGCGCGTTCCCCCGCATGTCGGCGACAATATTTTCCGCCACGACAGGCGCCTGAATCCGCGCGGCTGCGGCGGTCTTGGCATTTGGGGCGTTCATCACATCGCCCAGTGACCAGATGTTGTCATATGTTTTGTGGCGCAGTGTAGCGGGGTCCACATCCACCCAACCCGCTGCATCTGCCAAAGCGGACACGCGAATGAAATCTGGCGCTGTTTGCGGTGGGCAGACGTGCATCATGTCAAATTCCATTTCGACCCGCTCGACCTCTGCATCAGGCTTAACCACGTCGAACCATGCCTTTTTCGCGGGCCCGTCTACCGCAACGAGGTTGTGGAAGAAGTTAAGGCTGGCATCGTATTTTTTGACGTATTCCATCAATGCAGGAACATAATCTTTCACACCAAACAGAACGCCGCCTGCGTTGTTGAATTGGATGTCGATGTTTTTCAGAACGCCTTTGCGGTGCCACGCATCCCCCGACAGATAGAGCGCCTTTTGCGGTGCCCCTGCACATTTGATCGGCATGGGTGGTTGGGTGAAGATCGCACGGCCTTCTTTCATCCCCTGAACGAGCTTCCATGTGTAGGGCGCAAGGTCATAGCGATAGTTCGAAGTCACGCCGTTCTGGCCCAGCGTGTCGACAAGGCCCTCGACCTTGTTCCAATCCAGCTTTAGCCCTGGGCAAACGATCATGCGGTTGTATTTCACCACACGGCACCCATCGAGGATTACGGCGTTATTTTCTGGTTCAAAGGCGGCAACGGCGGCCTTGATCCAATGTACGCCCTGCGGGATCAAAGACCCCATGGTGCGGGATGTTTGTTGCGGCTCAAATATGCCGCCGCCAACCATGGTCCATCCCGGTTGGTAATAGTGGATATCGGCCGGGTCGATGATCGCGATGTCTAGCTCTGGTTTGCGGGATTTCAGGCTGGCGGCAGCGGCGATCCCACCCGCACCTGCACCGACAATCACGATGTCATACTGTGCGTCACCTGTATCGGTAGGTGTTTTGCCACCGTTCACAATCCGACGTACGACACCCCCCATGTCATAGCCCGCCGCCTTGGTGAGCGCGAGGATATCAGCCACAGTGCGTGTCTTGGCCTGAGACAGCGACCACAGCGTGGCAGAACGTGTGCCCGTGCGACAATAGGCGAGCATGGGGCCGGGTAAGCTGGCCGTAACTTCATCAAAAGTGGTTGCATCTTCGTCGGTGATTTTGCCCGCGACAATGGGTTGATACACCGCTTCGATCCCGACAGCTTTGGCCGCCTTTTCAATCTCAGCAAAGGTGGGTTGATCGGCGCCTTCGCCGTCTGGGCGGTTGCAAATGATTGCGCGAAACCCTGCGTCCTTGATCGCAGCCAGATCAGATGCGGCGATCTGCGGGGACAAAGACAGGGTCGAGGTCAGAGATTTGATATCCATCGCGTTGTTGTTCCTTACAGACCGTTGACTGGCACTTTGAGCATTTGGTTGCCGTCCTTATCGGTGGGGACTTCACCAGCGCGCATGTTCACTTGCAGCGAAGGGATGATCAGTTTGGGCATCGAAAGCTGTGCGTCCCGTTCCGTGCGGAATTTGATGAAGTCCTCACGAGTCTTTGCGCCGCCCACATGAATATTGTTTGCCTTTTGCTCTGCAACAGTGGTTTCCCATTCAATCGCGCGACCATTTGGGCCGTAGTCGTGACACATGAACAACCGTGTCTCGTCTGGCAGTGACAGGACCTTCATGATGCTGTCATACAGCTCGCTTGCCGAGCCGCCCGGGAAATCGCAGCGTGCAGAGCCGCCATCTGGCATGAAGAGCGTATCCCCAGCAAAGGCCGCGTTGCCGATCACATGCACCATGCACGCGGGCGTGTGACCAGGGGTGTAGATGGTAAAGGCTTTCATGTTGCCGATTTGGTAGGTGTCGCCGTCTTTGAAGAGCGCGTCGAACTGCGACCCGTCCCGTTGAAATTCTGTGCCTTCGTTAAAGACCTTACCGAAGGTTTCCTGCACGACCATGATCTTTTCGCCCACGCCGATCTTACCACCCAGCTTTTGTTGGATGTAGGGGGCCGCGCTCAGGTGGTCGGCGTGAACATGGGTTTCGATGATCCATTCCAGTTTGCCACCGAGTTCGCCGATGCGCGCGATCATTTTGTCAGCGTGATCATATGTGATGCGCCCTGCGGCGTAGTCGATGTCCATCACGCTGTCGATGATAGCGCAGGCGTCAGATGTGGGGTCTTTGACGATGTAACTGATGGTGTTTGTCGCCGCGTCGAAAAAGGCTTCGACTTCGGGTTTAACGCTTATGTCTATGGGATAGTTTGTCATGTCTTTTCTCCATTTTTATGGATGCGCGGATGTGGCTTAGTGGCCAGTGCCGCGCTCCATCATCATGTCGTGTACGGCTTCCATGCCGCGCTCTGTCATGGCTGTCACTTCGGCTGCGTGGGTTTGCAAGGCAGCGACAACCTCTGGATCGTCCGAGGTCTGAACCACGACCAATCCGTTATCCGTGATATCAATGTCTGATGTGATGGATTCGCCTCGCACAAAGAACAGATTGAGCGTTGGGCTTTGGATGATGATCTTGGGATCATCGAGTTGAGCCACGCGATCAATCATCCCGACCGAGTGGCTGACCAGCGCGTCCATCACGGCTGGGTCAGACGATCGAGTTGTGGTCTTGATCCCATCGGGGAGGTTTTCAACGTCGCGCGTGATCGTTTCAAAGCCCCTGAACAACACAGCAATTTCAGCGCTTTCTTCTGGTGTAGCGTTTTCACCGCGCAGGCCCGGCATGTTGGCTTCATCATGCACATGACCCGCACCGTGGCTGTGACCTCGCCCGTGCATGTTTTGCAAAAGGGTCCAAGCCCCAAAGCCAACTATGCCAAGAGCGACAACGAGGATCGCGACACCTTTGGGAGAGAATAGAGTTTTCATTGGGCAGCCTTTGCGAAACCAATCAAGGCGCCGCCGTTAAGGGATTGAAGGGATGTTAATGCAGGTTCAAACGTCATAGCTTGCAGGTCCGAATGCCAAAGATGCGATAAAGCGGGCAAAACTTGGTTGCAGAAGTGCCTAGCATTACGAAGCCCGCGAAGACCGAGATGATTGTCGCGGTGGTTCCATTGAAAAGAGCCATTCCGCTGACAAAGGGGGCAGCCAGCAGGACGACGCCCAGAAGGGCGCGGAATATGCGATCAAGATTGCCTAAGTTTCTGTTCATATCGCTGTCTCCTTTAAAAGATATAAACTTAATAACTCTTTTCTCGACAGGGTTCAGTGACATTGTCACCAAATATTCGAATTTATTTATGCGTTATGATCAGCAAGGGTCTGAAGCTGTTGGCGATCTTTCAGGGTTACGCTTCCGCGGGCTTGTTCGATCCAGCCGCGTCGCTGGAATTCTTGCAACTGACGAGAGATGACCTCGCGGGCCGTTCCAAGCTCAACAGATAGTTTTTGGTGGGTGGTTGGTACAGTGTCGGTTCCGCTGGAGAGTTTTATCAGTTTGTCCGCGAGCCGCACGTCGATCCGTTGAAAGGCCACTTCGTCGATCATTAAGAACAGATCGGTGATGCGTTTGGAAAAAGCAGCAAAAACAAAATCACGAAACGGTTTGGACCCTGCGACCAAGTCGTCAAACACTTCGCGGGGCACGGCGGCGGCCTTTACGACTGTTTCTGTGATGCCTTCTGCCGAATAGTCGTCATAGGCCAACAGGCAGGCCGTTGTCAGGACACAGCTTTGACCAGCCTCGATCCGATACAAAACGATTTGGTGGCCTGTGTCAGACACTTGTTGAACGCGCACCGTACCATCCAGCAGGAAGAGCATGTTTTCTGGCGATTTGCCGGGTCCGAACACCATTGTATCCGTGGGCACGCTTACAATTTTGCTGCGCGCGGTCAAAAGATGTTTGGTTGGTCCGTCGAGCCGTGACAGCCCTGGAAACCGTTCGACCCAAGTTGCATCCTCGGTCATGGTGCAACCGTTTCAGAGCGTGGGATTTCTAGGGGTGCGATCCGATCAATCAGTTGCCCGCGATTGGCAGCAATATCTGCGATTGTCAGGTCGTCCAAGACGGCCATAAAAGCCGCAGTTGCTTCTTGCATTTTGCGCGATAGAACGCAGATGCCGATCAACGGGCAGGTGTTCTTGTCGGGATTGAAACACTCCACAACATCCAGTGGTCCTTCGGTCAATCGCACAACCTCTCCCACGATAATGTCTTCGGGTGGACGGGCCAGACGAAAGCCGCCGTTGCGCCCGCGAACGGTTTCCAGATAGCCTGCTTTGCCCAGTTCATGCACGATTTTCATCACATGCGGGCGCGACAATTTGTGGATTTGAGCCACGTCATCAATGCGGACAAGGTGAGGCGACTTAAGTGCCGCAAGCTGTAGAGAGCGCATTGCATAGTTGGTGTAGCTGGTCAGTTTCATGGGTGCATCCTGTTGTCGCAGGAAAAGATACATTCAAAATGTTGCTTTTGTAAAGGGGCTGCACTAGATCAATTAAAAGAACTATTACAAATATAGGAAATAAGTGATGACACGTCGTATCGGCACCCTAGCCTGTGACTTATCCGCAGGACCAACCACAGCGTTCAACCCGCTTCGTTCTGTCTTGCCCACAGCCTTATTCTGAACTGACAACCCGATGGAGCACCCCCATGTTTGATGGTTTCACCGCGGAGACATTGGCCCGAATACAGTTCGCATTCACCGTGTCGTTCCACATCATCTTTCCTGCGTTTTCTATTGGATTGGCAAGCTACCTTGCTGTCCTTAACGCCCAATGGCTGCGCACCCGGGATGAGACCTATCTGACGCTGTTCACCTACTGGAAAAAGATTTTCGCCGTGGCGTTTGGTATGGGCGTCGTGTCGGGGATTGTTATGTCTTACCAGTTTGGCACCAACTGGTCGGTGTTTTCGGACAAGACGGGGCCAGTGCTCGGGCCGCTTATGGCTTACGAAGTTCTGTCGGCCTTCTTTCTAGAGGCGGGTTTCCTTGGCATTATGCTGTTTGGGCGTGAACGTGTGGGCGACAAGCTGCATATGTTTGCAACGGCTATGGTTGCCTTTGGCACGCTGATGTCGGCCACTTGGATTCTGTCGGTGAATTCTTGGATGCAAACACCTGCGGGTTACAGCATCAACGAGCTGGGGCAATTTGTGCCCGAAGATTGGTGGAAGATCGTCTTTAATCCGTCCTTCCCGTACCGCCTGACGCATATGGTTCTGGCGGCTTATCTGACGACCGCCTTGGTTGTGGGCGGGGTGGGTGGTTTGCATTTGCTGCGCAACCGCCAAGATGCGCCTGCCCGACGGATGTTTTCGATGGCGATGTGGATGCTGATTGTTGTGGCGCCGTTGCAAATTCTTGCAGGTGACATGCACGGGATCAACACGCTGGAACATCAGCCTGCTAAGGTCATGGCGATGGAAGGGCACTATGACAGCCATCCCCATGGCGCGCCGCTGATCCTGTTTGGCATTCCAAACCCCGAAGAAAAGCGGATCGATTACGCGGTGCAAATTCCTTACCTGTCGAGCATGATCCTAAAGCACCATTGGGATGCTCCGCTGGACGGATTGGACACAATCCCAGACGATGAGGAACCGCCTGTTGCAATCGTTTTCTGGAGCTTCCGCGTTATGGTTGGCCTTGGTTTTGCGATGCTTGGGCTTGGGGCTTGGGCCGCATGGCGGCGATTGCGTGGGCGGCTTTACGACACGCCCTTATTGCATCGCGCTGCAATCCTGATGGGGCCGATGGGGTTTGTTGCCGTGCTGGCAGGTTGGATCACCACCGAAGTTGGACGCCAGCCGTTCACCGTCTATGGGCTGCTGCGCACGTCCGACAGTCTGGCACCTGTGGCCGCACCTGCGGTTGCTGCGTCTTTGATCGCATTTATTGTGGTTTACTTCTTTGTCTTTGGGGCAGGCACGTTTTATCTGCTGCGCATGATGAACAATGCCCCTGCCACACCAAAACTTGGCCTGCGCGATGGGCCGATCCGCACAGCGGGGATCACCCCGATTGCGCAAACCAATCCAGACGCAATTCTAGGCGACGAGGAGCAAAAAGATGTTTGAACTTTCCTTTATCTGGGCAGGCATCATTGCCTTAGCCGTTCTGATCTATGTGATTCTAGACGGGTTTGATTTGGGCGTTGGCATCCTGTTCCCCTTCGCGAAGAGTGAGCGGGAAAAGGCCACCATGATGAACTCCATCGCGCCTATTTGGGACGGGAATGAGACTTGGTTGGTTATGGGCGGCGGCGGGTTGTTTGCAGTGTTTCCGCTGGCCTATGCCGTTATCATGCCCGCGCT
>CAYWIR010000121.1:0-7180 GCA_964458375.1 uncultured Neptunicoccus sp. | reverse complement strand
ATTTGTTTCTAATTTGAAACAAGTTTGTTGATAGAACGGCGACACTCTGTTTTTCGCCACAGAATTTCGTAAATTAAAGTATTGAAAATAAACGATTTACCAAAATTACCCGTTATGCGGTAGCGCCCTCAGAAATTCAACCAATGGGTGAGTTGTGAAAATTGCCACATCAACGTCACCATAAAAAGATAACACGTTAATTGAATTTAAACTCTTCGATTCGACGAGTCTCAAAGAAAGTGCCGCCCCTCCATGCAACACCTGTCAGGCTGTTTCGCCTGCCTTCACAATTATCGTTTCTTTGCACCACTCTGGCTGGTATCTCACGGTTAACACCCGTTGGAGAGCCTCATGTCGAACCTCATAACCATATTAAATGGCCCAAACCTCAACCTTTTGGGCAAGCGCGAGCCAGAGATTTACGGTCATGCAACATTGGAAGATGTTGAAAAGAGCTGTTTAACGGTTGCGGCAGAGTTCGGCCTCACCTGTGAATTGATGCAATCCAACATCGAAGGTGAACTGGTTAATATGATTCACACCTGCCGCGAAACCTCCGCTGGTATTATCATAAACCCTGCTGCCTACACGCACACCTCAGTTGCTATTCTAGACGCGCTGAACACGTTTGAAGGCCCCGTCTTGGAAATCCACATTTCCAACGTCCATCAACGGGAAGAGTTTCGCCACCATTCCTTTGTCTCAAAGCGGGCCAACGGTTCGGTCATTGGTATGGGCGTCGAAGGATACGCTTTGTGCATGCGCCACATGGGCGCGCTCTTGTCAAAATAACGGCACACGCACGGATCATCTTCTTTGGCTGAGCTAAAATAATGTTGTCGCCACAATGAAAGCGAAATCAAAGTGACTGATTTGGATAAAACCCTGCGCGAATTGACGGGCTACACACTGCAACGGGCAACAGGATCTGCAATGATCCGCTACAAAAAGGTGTTTGCAAAATTCGGCCTACGTCGCACCACATTTTCATGCCTTAGCTTAATCGTCGACAATCCAGGACTGCGCCAAAACCAGCTAGGAGAGGCCCTAGCGATTGAGCGTCCAAACCTTGTGAAAATTGTCGACGACTTGTCTAATGCAGGTCTTATAAAGCGGGAAACATCGAAGTCAGACCGTCGAGCTTACGCTTTATCTGCAACAGAAAAAGGCAAAGAGCTTTTCAAAGAGGCGCTTTCGGCTGTCCAAGATTTGGATGCCCAAATTACCCATGGCATGACACAGGCAGAGATCGAGTCGTTTCGAAAAGCGTTAAGCATAATCGACAACAACACTAAAAAACACTGACCACCGCCCCAAAACTGAAACATAGCTCAGTCTACGCCACGATTTTCCCCGCTAAAGCATCATCAATTGCCGTCTGCCCAAAGTGGAGACCGCATTCATATTTGCCGAACACAAAATGCTTGTTCGCACCAGTATCGAGACCTTTTTGAATGCCCTCGCCAATCTCAAAGTCCTCGTTAAACACCACACGGATCAGATCGTAATTCTTCTGCCAGTAGCGTTCTGCCTTTTCGGTTTTAGGTGCCTCGTCAATCAGCATCATACATTGAAACACGCAGGTCCCGGGGCCAGTTGGAATGATCGTATGAACATAGATATGATCGCTCATGACCTGCACAAAATTGGCGGGAAACAAATAGTTCTGATCCATGAAATTCCGGCGATACTCCCACGTTTCGGGCGCTTGGTCACGCAACTCCAAAACCTGAGGGAGCGGCACAGCATGACGCACATGTGGTCCGAAATTTAGATGAACGCTTTGGTTGTCCAAATACCCTGAACAGGCGGTATGTTTGTGCGCTGAACAGAAATGGTAGCTCTCTTGAAATCCCTCAAGCGCCAGACGCCAACTCATTTTCCGAGGCAAAGACCACTTACGAAATACATGGTGTGATCCAATGTCTAAGCCACCCAGAGACTCTTCAAACGGTGCAAGCCACGCTGCCATATCAACCGGCGTGTCTCGGGGCGACGGTACAACCCAAATCATGCCAAAGTGTTCATAAACTGGCAACTCAACGAGGCCCAGCTTCCCACGATCAACACCTTCAAATCCAAAAGGCTGCGGCATTCCACGCAGTTTGCCATCCAGCCCATAAGTCCAAGCGTGATAAGGACAAGAGAACGTACGTGTTTTCCCGCAGGGCTTATCTTCCAGGCGTGCGCCACGGTGACGGCACACATTCAGAAAGGCTTTAACACTGCCATCCTGCGCGCGCGTGACCAAGATAGGTACGCCAGTATCATCATGGGTTAAAAAATCACCGGGTTCAGCAAGATCAGATCTATGGCCTATGATGATTGGAAACTCGCGGAACAAGACATTGATTTCCTGTTCCAACTTTTTGGGATCGCTATAGTTAGCAACCGGGTTTTCCATCACGCCTTCCAGCATATGAGTTGTTTTGCGCTCTTCCAGATCGAGTATTTCGCGAATGATATCGCGTTCCTGTGCACTGATGGTCATAGTCAAACGTCTCCCAATTTCGCATAGTCTTGAATAAGCAGGTCCACGACATCGGAAACGGCCTCTCGCTTTGAGACCCCGCCAACACCTTGTCCTGCGCTCCAGACATGCTTCCAAGCCTTTGATCCAGAATGCATGTCTTGTGAGAAATCTATCTTGGCACTTCCGGCCATATCTTCAGGGGACAGTCCAGCGGCTTCAACGCTCGCACGCATCCAATTCCCAAGCGCTCCAGTGATCGCCCGCGATGTTATCAAGTCTTCCATATGGCTGTCCCAGACCATCTTCCGATATGAATCTTCGATTAAGGATTCCTCTGTCGCCAAAAAACGAGTTCCCAAATAGGCAAAGTCAGCGCCCAGTGTTTCCACCGCCTTGATCGCACGACCTGAGCCAATGCCGCCGCCTACGATCAGCGGGCCATCGAAAAAGCTGCGAACCTCGTCAATGAAAGGCATCATGGCATATTCACCAGTGTGGCCCCCTGCCCCCGCACACACAAGAACCAAGCCATCCGCGCCTTTTTCAATCGCCTTTTTTGCATATTTGGGTGAGTTCACATCCGCGAACACCAAACCACCGTAACTGTGAACCGTTTCGGTGACACGATGCGGCCCCCCAAGAGCAGTAATGACCAAATCTGGCTTAAACTCTTTGACCAGCGCCAATTCAGCATCAAATCGACCATAGCTTGAATGAGTGATCATGTTCAGCGACCAAGGCGCATCCGCCTCGGTGACTGAGGCCGCAATTCGCGTGACCCAATCACGCAGATCATCCTCGGTTCTTGCGTTTGTCGCAGGAAAGCACCCCATCACACCCGACTTGCAGGCGTTAATCACCATATCTGGGCTGGTCACCAAAAACATAGGCGCACAAATCACTGGCAGCTTCATCCGTGCTTTCATTGCAGCAAGCTGTGCCGTTGTATTCGTCATGTGTGGGCCTCATTTGCTTTGGCACGCAGTGTCGCGCGATCCACTTTCGCCGCGGGTGTCATAGGGAATTCTGCCAATACAACGCACTCACTCGGCATTTTGTAATCGGCCAAGCTCTTTGTAAGGAATTTCAAAATGTCATCAGGCTCTGCGGCTGAACGTAAGGTGATATAGGCAACGGGCACCTCGCCAGCGCGGGCATCCTTACGTCCGACGACACAAGCCCCTGAAACGGCTGAATGGGACAATAGTGCTTCTTCCAATTCGCGTGGGAAAACGTTGAACCCTTTTACAAAAATCACGTCCTTCTTTCGGTCACTGATGACCAGAAATCCCTCATCATCCAAACAACCTATATCGCCCGTGTAAACGAACCCTTCTCGGATCGCGGCAGCGGTTTCCGCCTGATTGTTGGTGTAGCCCGTCATCATGTGCGGACCTTTGATGCGGATTTCACCCACGTCGCCCGTGGGCAAAACCGTTTGGCCCGTTTGAATATCGACAATCTCAATCACAGTATCTGGCACCGCTTTACCAGCCGCCCCGGGCTGCATCCCGTCACTTTCTGTATTGACGCAAATCGGCGCGATTTCAGTCATGCCATAACCTTCGGTAATCGGCAGGCCCGTGGCTTCCGTCCAGCGTCGATGCACATCCAACGGAAACGGCGCGCCTCCTCCTGGGCATACACGCAAACGTGGGAAGGTTGCTTCAGCAAACTTGTCCGAAGCCATGACAGCTTGGTAAATCGCTGGAGGACCGCCACCAAAAACAGTTACACTTTCGTCTTGCAACATGTCGACAATCAGATCGGGATGAAACTTGGATGGGATCACAATCGTCCCGCCACGCAAAACTGGATTTAGCACCCCCATGAGGAACCCATAGACATGGGTGAAAGGCGCAACTGGCAGCCAGACTTCACCGTCATTCGTGGGCCACCCCCACTCCATCCGCTCCACCGCCGCAACAAGCATCTTATGTGTATGCGCCACCTGCTTAGGCAATCCAGTTGTACCGCCCGAGAACAAAATAGCCGCTGTCACATCAGGTGATATGGCCTTAGTGGTTTGCGACACCGTTCCGCGCGCAACCAACTCTGGCAGTGCCGCGTCACTAAACGGAGTAACCTTCAGTTCAGGAATATCTCGATCCGACATAACGGCGGCCAAATCTAGCCCATCCACAAGTTTAACCACCGTCGCGTCTGGGTGCGCATTGTTAACAAGCGCAGGAGTGGCTCCTGCCGCAAGCACGGCAAAATAGCAAATTAAGAACGCCGCAGAGTTTGGTAAAACCAAAGCCACACTCCGTCCTTTAGCTGACGGGCCAAGCTCGCGCGCAAGTCCATCAATGGCCTTCATGGCCTCAGCATAAGTCAGCGTAAGGTCGCCAGACTTACAAAATAAACGGTCTGGGTTGGCACGCGCCACTTCGTTAAACATTTCTGTTAAAGTAGCAGCGCTCATCTTCCATGGGTGCAAAGTCGATTGATTGGCCAAAATATCCTCCCAGACACACGTTTTCAGCTTGAAACACGTCTATCAAGAAAAATTGTTATTGAATATACCTATTTTTAGCTGGCAAGACTAAAGGTGCCAGCGACCTCAACTATGTGAGGCCGCTGAACTCTTTTAATATTAGGATTTAGACGCCGCATTAGTCGTGTGGAAATCTATACCGAACACAACGCTAGACCAATCACCTAGGCGACCAACCGATCCACGCAACTTGTTTGGCCCCCCCATATTACATTGGGGAATCGAACAAAGAATAAGCTCGGCGATTATAAAACCACCTGCTAAAGCTCAGAACGTTACAAACAATACCGCTTGTTTAAGCTGGCGCAATTGTTGGCTCTGCTGCGTTCAGCTGTTCAATCGCAAACCCGGCAGCCGTTTTGTAATTGACCATGAAATCTCGCCGTTCCGTTTCTGGAATGACCGCCTCAATATCATCGAAAACACCACCACAACGATCGTGAAGCAGGTCCAACATACCAAAAGGCCCTGACCCACGGTTTCGCAGAACAACTTCGGAAATCGGTCCGCAAAGTTGCGCATTATATGCCTCAAGCGCCTCGGATGTTACGCCATGCTCAATCAATTTTGAGCCAAGAACGCGAGCATCAACAATTGCTTGGCTCGCACCGTTTGAACCCGTTGGATACATCGCATGCGCGGCGTCCCCCATCAAAGCGACGGAACCATCGACCCAAGTGGGCACAGGATCGCGGTCGATCATCGGATTCTCAAAGGCGCAGTCTGCATTCGCCAGCATTGCAGGAACGTCGAGCCAATCGTAACGGAAGTCGTCAAAATGATGAGCAAATTCACTAAGCTCAACCGGGCGGAACCACCCATCGTGGTGCCATTCGTCCAAATTGTCGATCGTGACCTCAGCGATCCAATTTACAAGGGTATACCCTTCAGAATCTGGAGCCGAGATTGGATAAATCACCATGCGTTGCCGATGCGTTCCAAGACCCACAAATGACGATCCAGTTCTAAGCGGCTTGGCACGTACCGTGCCACGCCACATGACAACGCCACCCCAATGGATCGGAGGTTGATCTGGGTGCATCTGCGCCCGAATAGCGGAATGGATCCCGTCTGCACCGATCAACAACTTCGCATTTCGGCTTTCGCCATTGCTCAACTGTACCTCAACCCCATCATTTGTGGTTTGATAGGCCGTGACCTTCGTTCCCAAAGTCACCGCATCCTTACCAAGCCGCGCTATGACCTCGTTATAAAGCATCAAGTGGAATTCACCGCGATGCGCGGCGTATTGTGGCCAATTATAGCCAGCTTCCAACCCGCGTGGCTCGGAATAGACCTCATTGCCATTCAGCCCAACAAGCGCCCACTCACGGGCTTGAACCCCGACCTTATCCAGCATGTCAGCGCCAATCCCAAGATCAAACAATTCTCGGATGGCATTGGGCTGAATATTGATCCCGACGCCTAGCGGTTTCATTTCAGGTACGGCTTCGATAATTTCACACTGCACGCCTATTTGATGCAGCGTAAGGGCCAAAGTTAATCCGCCGATACCGCCGCCTGCGATTATGATTTTATCAGTCATGGGAATGAACGTCCTTCTGGTACGTAAGTGTTTGGTTAGGCATCATGAGAGACAACGCCATCAGTTTAGCAAAACGGGCATGTTAATCGGCCCACGAAATCCGAAACCGCGCCAGTTGACCGCGTCAGGATCGGGCAGCGACATATTGGGGAAACGGTCGAATAGGATTGGCAACATCACTTGCGCGACGGCGCGTCTGGCAACATGGGTGCCTTGGCAGAAGTGCGGACCATTGCCAAACGACTGATGAGCAATCTTGTCTCGGTAGACGTTGAAACTCTCGCCATCCTCCATGACGTCTTCATCCCGGTTTGCACTGGCTTGAATGGTCATTACGGTTTCACCCTTAGGGATCAGGCAGCCGCGTATTTCCGTATCCTCGGTTACAAGACGAGAAGACGCTGAGATCGGCGCAACCCATCTGACGCCTTCTTCAAATGCTTTGCCCCAGTCCTCATTTTCCTTCACCTGTGCCAGCTGGTCAGGGTTGGTAAGCAAACCAAATAGGATGGTGTTAAGCGCATCGCGAGGTTCATTTATCCCACCACCGATCGCAATTTTGATGTTGGCGTAGATTTGCTTTTCAGGGATCGGATTTTCCGCATTCAACATCACAGAAAACGCAGAATCGTTCGGCTCAGCGCGATGTCGATCCAAGACGCTG
>CAYWIR010000120.1:0-7212 GCA_964458375.1 uncultured Neptunicoccus sp. | reverse complement strand
AGCGGATTTCGATGCGTTTGCCGCTGGCTTTGACCCCCATAAAGTCGCCAGCGTGCGTGGCTTCTTGGCGGCCAAAAGCGGCGGCCCATTCGCCCATGTAAAGGCGGGCCTCGTCAATGCAGACTTTGTCATGGAATGCGGCTTGGAACGGTTTTTGCCAGTTGTTCTGAAATTCGCGAATGCCCTCTTTGGACCCGCAGCCCGTGTTGCCCATCCAACGGAATGTTTCGGAGAAAAAATCGCCGATATCCGCGATGCGGTGGTCGTTTAGCCCGTCGACCATGCCTTCGATCACCGCGCGGGTTTCGGCGGTTTTAGACATGTCTGTGTCGCGACTTAACACAGCTTGTTCGGGGCGGGAGCCTTTCATGGGGCACCTTTCTTAGATAGGTTCGGCTCGTCGAATTGACCGACAGCAGCCGAGGCGAATTATGCGAAGCGTTCGCCTGAAGTTGCGTTGAACGTGTGGCAAATGCTGCTTGGAACAGTGACTTTGACGATTTCGCCGATCTCGGCGCGGAAGTCTTTATGTGCTTTGACGGATATCAGTTCGCCGCCTGCCCGAAACGTGACCATGGTTGCATCGCCAAGCAGTTCCATCGTGTAAACGGGAGCCTCTATTTGGGCCGTGCCGTCGGTCAGTTCTGCGTCTTCGGCGCGAAAGCCAAGAGTGACAGGGCCGTCTGGGCTTGTGATGCCTGAAATGGTTGTGTTTTCTGCGGTGAATGTGCCGCTTTTGACGGATCCGTTCATAAGGTTCATGGCAGGGGAACCGATGAAACTGGCTACAAAGGTGTTGGCAGGGTTGTCATAAATGTCTGTTGGTGTGCCGACCTGTTGTACGATGCCTGCTTTCATGACCACGACGCGGTCCGCGAGTGTCATTGCTTCGATTTGGTCATGGGTCACGTACACGGTTGTGACCTTTAATTCGTGTGACAGGTTTTTGATCTGGGCACGGGTGGAGACGCGCAGTTTTGCATCGAGGTTGGACAAAGGTTCGTCCATCAAGAACACGTTTGGTTCGCGGACAATGGCACGGGCAAGAGCAACGCGCTGGCGCTGGCCACCTGACAGTTCGGCGGGTTTCCGATGTAGGAAGTCATCAAGTTCCACCATGGCGCTGGCGCGGCGGACTTTTTCGTCGTGCAGAGCAGAGTCGACTTTGCGCACCATCAGCGGGAAGCGGATGTTGTCATAGACATTCATGTGCGGATAAAGCGCGTAGGATTGGAACACCATGGCCACATCGCGGTCTTTGGGATCAAGATCGTTGACCACTTTGCCGTCAATGATGATTTCGCCTTCAGTGATGTCTTCCAGCCCTGCAATCATGCGCATGGTCGTGGTCTTGCCACAGCCAGAAGGGCCAAGGAGCACCAGAAATTCTTGGTCTGCGATGGTCAGATCGAAGTTATCGACACCTACAAAGCTGCCCCAGCGTTTGGACAGGTTTCTAAGTTGAATTTCGGCCATGGTGCGCCTTTCGGAATCGGAATGAAGCTGGCAATCTGAAAAACACTAGACTCGGGCATGGGGCTAGGGCAAGAGTTTTTTGCAAACGTATGCAAAACGCGAGGGAGCCAAGCTATGAAAGTGGATGCGCATCATCATTTGTGGGATTTGGACGCGGTGCATTATCCGTGGTTGATGGAAGATGCGGTGCGGTTTTTTGGCGATCCGAAGCCAATTGCACAAAACTATCTACTGGCGGAGTTTTCGTCGGATGCGCGGGCGCAGGGGTTTGAAGCATCGGTTCATATCCAAGTTGGCGCCGAAGATGGAATGGCCGAGGCGAAATGGGTGGATATGGTTGCGGGTCGATCCACCAACTGGCCGATGGTTCAGGTGGTGTTCTGCGATTTAACAGCGCCTGATGTGATTGCGCAGCTGGATGCTTTTGCGGCAATGGACAGCGTCGTTGGTGTGCGCCAGATCGTGGGTCGTGCACCCGAAGAAGATGCGAAAACTGGCACAAACGACTTGTTGGACAATCCAGCTTTTACAAAGGGGCTGTATGCAGCAGCGGCGCGTGGGTTGTCGTTTGATTTACAATTGATCCCAGAACTCATGCCGCGCATGGCCGAAGTTTTGGCGCAGGTTCCTGACCTGCGTGTGGCGCTGTGCCATGCTGGATCGCCCCATGATCGTAGCACTGAGGGGCTTGGTCAATGGGCTGAGAATTTACGCCATTTGTCTGCTTTGCCAAATGTGTGGTGCAAGCTGTCAGGGCTCGGCATGTTTGATCACGATTGGACGCCAACCAAGATTAAGCCGATTGTGCATCAAGTTTTGGCACAATTTGGGGCGGATCGCGTGATGTTTGGTTCAAACTTTCCAGTGGACAGTTTGAGCAGTGACTACCACACTCTGAGCAATGCCTATCGGGATTTGATCCCTGACGGCGACCACGATGCGGTGTTCGGGAGGACGGCCAGCGCGTTCTATTTTGACGGGAGAGACTGATGGCCGAGTTCACAGGACCAGAGATTTGCGCAAAGCCAGCGCGGGACGTAGTCGACATGTTGCGCCGCAAAGAGGTGTCAGCAAAAGAGCTGCTTGATGCATCCTATGCGCGGATGGATCAAGTTGGGGATGTGGTGAATGCCACGGTGACCCAATGCCGCGAGCGGGCCTATGCGCAATTGGATACGATAGAGGATGCGGACCCCAACGAACCAGGTTGGCTTGGTGGGTTGCCCATTGGCATCAAAGATTTGAACGATGTGAGTGGTGTAAAAACCACGATGGGGTCTTGGGGGTTGCGCGACAATATCGCCGCGGCCAGCAGCCCCTTGGTTGAAATGATAGAAGCCCGTGGTGGGATCACGACAGGTAAAACAAATTCGCCCGAATTTGGTGCAGGTGGGAACACGTTTAATGATGTGTTTGGCTATACGCGGAACCCTTGGGACACGTCGAAAAATGCGGGTGGATCATCGGGTGGCGCGGCGGCATCGTTGGCGGTTGGGGAAACATGGCTGAGCCATGGGTCCGATCTGGCAGGCAGTTGCCGCACGCCCGCGGGGTATTGCGGCGTGGTTGGTTTGCGTCCGTCCCCAGGGCGGGCTGGTGGCGGGCCAGGGCCAGCTGGATTTTTGAACGAAGGTATCAGCGGACCATTGGCGCGTGATGTAGAGGATTGCGCACTGTTCTTGGACACTATGGCGGGATACGATCCGCGCATTCCGTTGAGCTTGGAGGCACCTGCGGTGTCTTTTCAGGATGCGTTGAAGCAGGACAAAAAGGGCATTCGGATCGCGTTTTCCGAAGATCAGGGCGGGTTTGCCCCCGTGGAGCGCGAAGTGCGCGATATTCTGTCTGGTGCGATGAAAGTAGCAGAAAAGTCGGGGATAAGCGTTGAAGAAGGCTGTCCCGAAATGCCTGCTCTGTACGACAGTTATGTGGCGTTGCGAGGGATGCACTATGGTGCGGTGAACAACTTTGTCCCTGATTTTGTGAAAGAACACTTCAAGGCGACGTTGCAGGACAACATTGATGTTGGGGTTCAGCAAACGTCGCATGATATCTATCTTGCGCAGCGTGGACGGACCGAAGTTTACAATCAAATGCGCGAATTTCTGACGGATTTTGACGTGCTGGCAATCCCTGTTGTGGGGCTGGAACCCGGGCCAATCGAACAGGAATGGCCGCCTGTTGTGGATGGTGTGAATATGCCTGATTACGTGGATTGGTTGCGGTTTTCGTTCTTGGCCACCACGGCCGCCTTGCCTGCATTGGCGATGCCAGCTGGCTTTACCAAATCAGGGATGCCTATTGGGATTCAGTTGATTGGCCCGCCACGCGGAGATGCATTGGTGTTGCAAGTTGGGCTGGCATTAGAGCGGGCGTTGAACCTGCCAAAAACGCCGATTGATCCGAACGTGACGCATATTTAATCGAGCGTGAAGGCGTGGGGCAGCAGGTCTGAGATTGTGTGGATCATGTATTCGCCTGCTTGATTGGTGCAGATGACAGGGATGTCGGTTCCGTATTCATAAAGCACTTGGCGGCAGATACCGCAGGGTGTGATTTTTGTATCCGTGGCGTTGGTTACGGCCACGGCTTTGATCCCGCGTTTGCCCTGCGAAAGGGCGGATGCGATGGCACTTCGTTCTGCGCAGATGGTTGCTCCGAACGACGCGTTTTCGATATTTGCACCGCGCACGATTGATCCGTCTTCCATCAAAATGGCGGCCCCAACTGTGAAGTTGGAATAGGTCGCGTGGGCCTCTGCCATTGCGGCTTGGGCTTCGGCAATGAGGGTTTGGATTTGCGCGTCTGTCAGTGTCATAGGCTGGCCTTTGGCTTTTGTCTGAGATTAGACTGATAGGGAGCACACGGCAACGGGTTTGGTTGTTAGGTATTTTGGGAACATTGAAGCGGAGAGTGGGAATGAACGCAGAAGAAGCGCGTAAGCGGCTGGCGTTTTTGGAGCGGGCGGAAGCGTTGAAGGACACGTTTCGGTCGGGTTTTACCGCGGGGGGACGATCGGAGGATACGGCCAGCCATACGTGGCGATTGTGCCTGTGGGTGTTGGTGTTCGAGGATCAGTTGGCAGGGCTGGATGTGGCCAAGATGTTGCGCATGGCAGTGCTGCATGATCTGGGAGAGGCCGTGTCTGGGGACATTCCTGCAACCGAGCAGGTGGGCGACAAAAGCGCCGAAGAGCGGGCGGATTTTGCGGGGCTGTTGGCGGGGCTAGGTGGTGTGTTGGAGGCGGATTTTCTGGCGCTTTGGGATGAATATGATGGTGCGTCGAGCGAGGAAGCGCGGGTGATCAAAGGGCTCGATAAGCTGGAGACGATTTTGCAGCATACGCAAGGAGAGAACCCGAGCGATTTCGATTATGGGTTCAATTTGGAGTATGGTCAAAAATGGATGGATGGGCATCCATTGTTGGGTGTGTTGCGAGGGTTGGTGGACGAAAAGACCAAGGCGCGGATGTAAGCAGCCCTATTTGTGATAGGGCTGCCCAATGGCGGCGGGCGGTTTGGGTTTGCCGATGAATCCTGCGAGCAGAAGCACGGTCAGGATATACGGGATCGCCTGCATCAACTGGCTGGGGATTTCGCCGATGAGCCAGAATTCGATGCCTTCAATGCGGGCTGTCGATGCTTCTAGGAAGCCGAACATGAGGCAGGCGAAGAAGGCTGTGAGCGGACGCCAATTGCCAAAGATCACGGCGGCGAGCGCGATGTAGCCTTTGCCTGCGGACATTTCTTTGACGAAGTTTCCGCCTTGGGCGATGGACAGATATGCGCCAGCAATACCGCACAGCGCGCCGCCGATAATCAGGGCGCGGTAGCGGAGCCATGTGACAGAAATACCTGCGGAATCGACGGCCTTGGGGACCTCACCCACTGCACGCAGGCGCAGGCCGAAGCGGGTTTTGTAAAGCACGAAAGCGGTGAGCGGGATCGTCAGAAGGGCGACGTAGACCAAGAGGTTATGGCCTGAAATCAGTTGTCGATAGATGGTTCCGAGGATGGGAACGCTGTCCATCATTTCCACACCCCACCATTCAATTGGGGTGAAGCGGTCCTCTTTCGGGAGGCTCGGAGTTTGGCCGCCCCGTTTGAAGAGCGCGATGCCAAGCACGATGGTTAGACCACTGGCGAGGATGTTGATGGCGACGCCTGAGACCACTTGATCGCCTTTGTGGGTGATGCAGGCAAAGCCGTGGATCAGCGACATTGTGATCCCTGCCAACATGGCGCATCCAAGGCCAAGCCATGCGTTGCCTGTGAGGGCCGTGATGGTCGCGGCGACAAAAGCACCAGAGAGGAGTTTGCCTTCAAGCGAGATATCAACAATGCCTGATCGTTCAGAGAAGATGCCCGCCATAGCGCAGAGCATAAGGGGTGTTGCGATGCGCAAAGTGGCGTCAAACGTGAGGAGGAGTTGGTAGAGGAATTCAGCCATGTGCTGTCTCCTCTTTGTTGGTTATTCGTGCGATCAACCGTGCGAGCGGTGGATTAAACATATAGGCCAACGCACCTGAGAAGAGAATGATCATGCCTTGGATCAACAGAACCATTTCACGGGAAATGGATTTAAACTCAAAATCAAGCTCAGAGCCACCTTGGACCAGCGCTCCAAACAAGAGAGCGGCAAGGAAGATGCCCACTGGGTGGTTGCGGCCCATGAGGGCAACGGCAATGCCAGTGAAGCCGTAGCCTGTGTAAAAATTCGGGGTGACTTTGTAATGGACGCCGAGAATTTCATTCACGGCAAGCAAACCCGCGAAGGCCCCTGATATGGTGAGCGTAATCACAATCGTTTTGGCGACATTAATGCCCGCATAGTGTGCGGCTTCTTGGTTCTGACCCACGGATCGAATGTTGAAGCCAAGTCTCGTGTGCCACACCAAGACATAAAACACGACCATGGCTGCCAGTGCGATTAGGAACGCAAAGTTCAGCGGCGTATTGGCAATGGAGATGCCGAAGGTTTCGAACATTTCAGACATACGCGGCAGGGTGGTATTTGCAGCTAGCTTTGAGGATTGGCTCGATTGTTGGGTTGGGTCCATCATTGGGCCTGACAGGAGGCCAATCATAATTGCCGAAGCAATAAAGTTGAACATGATCGTCGTGATGACGATGTGGCTGCCGCGCTTTGCTTGGAGGTATCCAGGAATGAGACCCCACACGCCGCCAGCGAAAGCAGCGCCCAAAATACACAGTGGGATTGCTAGGAAAAATGGGAAGAGCGGGGCGACGATGAAGGCTGTCAGGGCTGCGCCTAGACCGCCCATTGCGGCCTGTCCTTCGCCACCGATGTTGAACATCATGCAATGAAAGGCGAGCGCGACGGCAAGGCCCGTAAAGATAAAGTTCGTCGTATAGTAGAGCGTGTATCCAAGGCCGCCTGAGTAAACGAATGCGCCTTTGATCATAACGCCGAGGGCTTCGATTGGATTTTCACCAATCGCCAAAACAATCAAACCACACACAAAGAATGCAGCGAATAAGTTAATGAGTGGCAGCAAAATTATATCGGCCCAGCGGGGCAGTGGCGGAGTTGGCTTGCTCATGCGGCGGCCTCTTGCTTTTGACCAGCCATCATAAGGCCGAGGGTGGAGCGGTCTGCTGTGTCGCTGTCGATGATGCCGACGTTTTGGCCGTCACACAGAACCATGATGCGGTCTGACAGGGACATGACTTCGTCAAGTTCAACGGAAACGAGCAGGATGGCGCAGCCTGCGTC
>CAYWIR010000119.1:0-7221 GCA_964458375.1 uncultured Neptunicoccus sp. | reverse complement strand
CCTCTATCAGGTCCAGCGTGTCCACATGGCTGTTTGATTGCAAAAGCTGTGCCGATAGCCAGCCCCATCCCGCGCCAAGATCCGCAACCTTGCCTTTGATCTTGGGGTCGAGCACAGCTGCGAGTTCTGCTGAGCCGGGATCAATTCCATCTGCGGAGAACATGCCTGCGGCTGTTGTCCAACCGTCTTTGGTTTTGCTGGGCGTGGTGGCATCGCGCCACTCTGCGAAGGGGTTGGGCCCTTCGGATTTGCGAAGCCAGAACACTTTGCCATGGGATTTTGACATTTGTCCGTCGATTGGGGCCAGCTTTTTCATGGTTTTGAGCAGGCTTTCAACGCCGTCTGTTTTGTCGCCGTCAATGACGATCACACCGTCCAGAGACACGATGTCATAGGCCAGCGCCACCAGTGCGCGGGTTTCATCCTTTGAGCGTGTGATGTGCAGAATAACCATTTCTGCCGCGTCTGGGGCGGTTGCTGTCACGGTATATCCAGCTGAGGCCATTGCCGCGTGGGTCGGATAGAACCCCTGCACGCAGATCATGCGGTCCTTTGGAAAATCTGGGTAGGTTCCGTTGGCACGCAGTATAACCACATCCCCTGACGCAGGAACGGTGACATTGCCGTCATCAAAGGGCAGCTGCAGGCGGGTTTGGGTGCTCATGGTTGTGGGGCGCTGTGGGCGCCTATTCCTTTTCCATGGTGCATTGGAGTGGATGTTCGTGCTGACGCGCGGCATCCATCACTTGCATGACCTTGGTTTCAGCAATTTCATGGCTGAAGACGCCAACAACCGCGAGACCTTTTTTGTGAACGGTCATCATCAATTCAACCGCGCCTGCGTGGCCGATGCCGAAAAACCGTTCGAGCACATGCACGACAAATTCCATCGGGGTGTAATCATCGTTTAACAGCATAACCTTATACAACGGCGGACGCTGTGTTTTCTCTTTGGGTTTGGTTGCGAGAACTGTTTCGCCGCCTTCGTCAGCGTCGAAATCATCGTCTTGTGCGCAAGTTGTCAGAGGTGTGGTCATTGTGGCGTTTGCATTCGTTTCCTTGAGAGCGAGTATATAGCGTTTCTGGCAAAAGAAAAAAGGGGCGGTTTCTTGCTCGGGCCATAGAGATGGTCTTGGTGAATGGCCTGATTTTGTTCGCGATTTACATAGTCACCCACTAAACCTTGTGTTTTTGCGGGCCTTAAAGGGCCCATGTGGTGTAGTGTTGCAGCTCTGACACCTTACTCTGCTTTGAAAATAATTGGTTTTTACGAATTACGTGCGTGTGATAGCGTCTTGTTAATCAAAACACCGTAAACGGTGACGAGGCAGTTTAAAATACGGACGTCGGAGAACCGATGCGAATCAGAGCAGTAGTAAGGGCATTCGTTGCCTTGTGTTTCATTTCTTGTGTGGCCTTTGGCGCAACAGGTGCGATTGCTGCGCCTTATGCAGCCGTGGTGATTGACGCGCGGACGGGCGAAGTTTTGCACGCGCGCAACGCGGATGCGCGACTGCATCCCGCCTCTTTGACCAAAATGATGACCCTTTATGTGGTGTTTGATGCCATTGAACGGGGTGAAATCAGCCTGAACAAAAAGGTTAAGGTCAGCCGCTTTGCCGCGAACGAACCGCCAAGCAAGCTGGGCTTGAAGCCCGGTCAAAGAATTGCGTTGCGGTATTTGATCCGTGCCGCCGCTGTAAAATCCGCCAATGACGCCGCCACCGCGTTGGGTGAAGCGATTTCAGGGTCCGAAAAGGAATTTGCCAAACGGATGACGCGCACCGCCCGCGCCCTTGGCATGAAAAATACAACGTTTAAGAACGCTCATGGTCTGACCCAAAGTGGGCATTTGTCCACGGCGCGGGATATGACCTTGCTGGGGCGGCGTTTGTTTTATGATTTCCCCGATTACTATAACCTGTTCTCGCGTAAGTCGACCTATGCAGGTGTGCGTGATGTGGCGAACACCAATCGTAAATTGTTGAGCGCGTATCGCGGTGCAGATGGAATCAAAACGGGTTTCACAAACGCGGCTGGGTTCAATCTGGTCGCTTCTGCCGAGCGTGGACCCAAGCGGGTGATTGCGACGGTTTTCGGTGGGAAAACATCGGCTTCGCGCAATGCGCGTGTGGCGGAACTGCTCGACATGGGGTTTGAACGGTCCAAAACGCGGGTGGCTGTGCGCAAGCCGTCTAAGGTTAATCTGGGCAGTTCTGGTGCAAAAACCATTCGCGTGACCCAAACCACGGGTGCAATTAAAACGAGCCCTCGACCCAAAGTGCGGGCCGCAGCGACAGGAACTTTGGTTGCGCAAAGTCAGTTGAAAGCGATTCAAGAGGCGGTTTTGGCTGCCAATCGTGAGGCCACACAGAATGGTGTTGTGAAGGTTGCAGATGGAACGCAACAGTCCATCGCCGTTGCTGCCGCGCAAGAACAGCCACTGCGCGTTGTGACCCGTGTGTCCACCGCAGGCAATCGGTATTGGGGTGTGCAAGTGGGCGCGTTTTCCAATCGCCATCAGGCGGAAAAGGCGTTGTTGCAAACAGCGTTGAAGGAATTGCAATCGCTGGAAGGATCAGAGCGGCGCATCGATTATGCCATGGTGAATGGGTATAAGAAGTTCCGCGCACGGTTTGTCGGTTTGAACCAAGCGGATGCGAATATGGCCTGTGCGCGGTTGCGCGCGCGCAATCAGCCCTGTTTCCCAGTTGGGCCTGGTTCGTAGAAACCGCAACACCCAAGACAAAGAAAACCCCGTGCAAGCAAGGCTTGGCACGGGGTTTTCGTTTTAGGGGACGAAACCTTATAGCGTTTCGACTTTATGTTGAAACGCAATTCCCTGCCTGTGGCCAAAGCCACAACGGGATTTGCGTTACTCGATGAGTCAAACAAAAATCGAAACGCTTTAGGTCAGTTCTTGCCTGAATCGTTGTCGTAAACTTTGGTGGTTGTCACACCCGGTAACTTTGCGAATTCTTCCATCAGCTTGGCTGGGAAATATGTGCGCGGTAGGCTGGAAAACCCTTGAAGCTGCAACAACAAGCTGGAGATGTTCAAAGTGCATTGCGCATCGAGCGACGGGCCAGCGGCCAGCGCAAGTTGCAGTGCTTTCTCGGCAATTTCATCTGAAACGTAGATTTTCTGGTTCACCACATGATGGGTATCGCGGGCGTGCCATAGATCGTAATTCTCTTCCAGTTTTGGAAACATACCAAACACAACGTCATTCCGCTCTGGCCCAAGGGGATGGGACCAACGGCCTGCTGGATCATACATCACGGTTTGGCTGGCGTTGATCGTAAGTGCAGCGTGTCCACCAGACCCTGAACGGTTGTTGATCATGGTTTTTAGGACAAGAAAGGCAGGTTCTGGGCTGTCGTAGCGGGCTTTTTGCACCGCTTCGTCAGGAGCCCAGACAGATTGGCCGCCACAAGCAGACAGAGTTGCCGCCATCACGACGAAAATAAGCGTTCTAAGAAAAGTCATTTGTCCCCACCAAAAAAAGGCGCGTGAACCGCGCCTTGATCTATTTATGAATTGAAAATCGCGAGGAACACCAGCACACCGATTGATACAACGCCTACGCGGATCGACCAAGTGATGAAGCCGTCAAATGCAGCTTCTTGTGCGGATGTGTCCATTTTCCCGTGTTCGTGGTCAGCCATGGTAAAGCCCTTTCAGTTCCCATAATTTTGCCTGCGTTTTGCAGGAAATTGCGGCCCAATGCAATCGACAGTTTGCCGCGCTTTGATCTGGTTTTAGACGGGCGCGGGGTTGTCCAATTCCGCGGCAAGTTTGAAGCCGATGCGGTTTGGTTCTTGCGCTTCGTCCACTTTGGGAGAAGAGACAAGCATTACATTAAGCTGACTAACATGTTGAACCAACTGTGTTTTTGCGCCGTTCGGGTCTTCGCCGTAAAAGGTAATCAGGTCGGGTGCAAAATAGCCCATGCCCTGAATGCGAAGGGTGCCAACGTCGCCCCCCGTAAAGCCCATGCCGACCTCTTCATCGCCATTTAGGGTTTCTTCGAATTTTTGGATGTACATCACAATCCGCTCATAGGCCCATTCAGCGGGTGATTTTTGTTCCAATTGCCGCCCATTGGAGTTGGGGCTGACCACTTGATTCTCGCGCACGATTGAACCGTTTGGCCCCATGCGGACTGCGTACCGTTCTGGCAGCGCGGCGGCCTCTGCGGCTTCGGCTGTTGTTTTGATCGTGTCGTTCATTGTGATCCCTTAAACCTGTTTATACACCCATGCGTTTGCCCCATTGCGGGTGCGGGTGATTTTCCCTTGCTGATGAAGATGGTTCAGGTGGGCGATAGATTCAACCAGTGCGAGGCCATATTCGGCAGGACCTATCGTTCTTTTGAACAAGGGCGGAAAGCACTCTGCCGCTGTGGCGGGTGTTTTGAGGTGATCAAACAACCGATCAAGGGCGTGGTGGTGGTTTTCAATCAATTGGCGCATGCGGGCGGGCAACCCTGTGAACGGGAGTTTGTGGCCTGGCAAGACAAAGTGATCCTCCGTGGCGATGGCTTGGAACTGTTCGCAGGCCTCAAGCCAGCCTTGCACGGGGTCGGCATCGGGTTCAGTGGCGTAAACGCCGATGTTTGACGAAATGCCCGGAATAATTTGATCCCCTGCAATGACGATATTGTCGGTTTGGGACCAAAGTGTTGCATGTTCAGGGGCATGGCCGTTGCCGATGCGCACGTCGAATGTGCGTTTGCCGATTGTCATCGTGTCGCCGTCTTGGATGCGCCGAAAGCCGAGCGGCATTGGATGGACAATATCGGCGTAATTGAACGGCTTTTGCGTGCGGCGTTCTTCGATGGTTTCGGCAGGCATGCCCGCAGATTCATAAAACGCAATGGTTTCGGGGGGCGAAGATTGCTGATTGTCGAGCAAGAGCATCCGCGCAAACAACCAAGCCGTGCGGGTGGTCACCAGTTCGGCCCCGTGGACCGATTGCAGCCACCCCGCCATGCCGACGTGATCGGGGTGATGGTGGGTGACGAGAACACGGGTGACGGGTTTGCCCCCGAGCGGACCTGCGAGGATTTTTTCCCATGTGCCGACCATGCGTTTGGAATGAAAGCCCGTGTCGACTATGCACCAGCCGTCGCCGTCCTCCAGCGCGTAGATGTTTACGTGATCGAGTTTCATCGGAAGGGGCAGGCGCAGCCAAAGGATACCGTCCGCGATCTCAATGGCTTCGCCCTCTGCTGGAGGCGTTTCGTGTGGAAATTTGATTGTAGACAAGTGGTGTTCCTGTGCGATGAGCCTTGGTTTGGCTTTGCTTATGGGATGCGTTCGGGATAAATGAGCGCACAGATTAACGTTGGCGTCAGCGTAGACGGGCACCGTAGAAACGACAACTAGGACGAAGCGTCATATGACCAAAGACACGCGGATTTTTGCACCCAAGCAGGTGGCCGAGGCGGCGGATGTGCTGCGTTCAGGTGGGCTGTTGGCCTTTGCGACAGAGACGGTTTACGGTCTTGGCGCGGATGCGCGGGATGGGGATGCGGTTGCGTCGGTTTATGCGGCCAAAGGGCGGCCAGCGTTTAATCCGTTGATCATACATGTGGCGGATTTAGCCACGGCAGAACGCTACGGTGTGTTTTCGGACGTGGCGCGGACGTTGGCGGATGCGTTTTGGCCCGGACCGCTTAGTCTAGTAGTGCCTGTGCGCGGCGATGCTGGGTTATCGTCTTTGGTGACGGCTGGGTTGAACACGGTTGCGATCCGCGTTCCAGCACATGACGGTGCGCAGGCCCTGTTGGCGGACTTTGATGGGCCAGTGGCGGCACCGTCTGCTAACCCGTCAGGGGAAATCAGTCCGACCCAAGTTGCGCATGTTATGGCTGGGCTGGACGGGAAGATTGATGGGGTTTTAGACGGTGGTGCCTGTGCCGTTGGTTTGGAATCAACGATTGTTCTGGCGTCGGATGAAGTGGCTTTGCTGCGTGCGGGTGGCGTTGCAGTGGAGGATCTGGAAGCGGTTTTACAAGGGCCACTGGCGCGCCCAGAAGACCCAGACACACCGCAATCCCCGGGGCAATTGGCATCCCATTATGCGCCAAAAGCAGAAGTGCGGATTGATGCGATTGAAAAGCGGGACGGCGAGATTTTGATCGGCTTTGGCGCTGTGACTGGTGCGGATCTAACCCTGTCTGAAACGGGCAGTGTGACTGAAGCGGCCACAAATTTGTTTGCGGTTTTGCATGCGGCGGATGCCATGGCGGAGGGGCGATCCATTGCGATTTCCCCTGTTCCGATGATGGGTTTGGGGCTGGCGATCAATGATCGGTTGACCCGTGCGGCGGCGGAACGTGGATAAACACCTGCTTTGGGAATTCCTTAACCGTTGGTTAATGACGACACGTTCAAATGGACGTGTCGGGGTTAGGGATTTGTTAAGGTGTGCCTGTGTTTGGGCGTGTTGAGATTGAGACTCACCTAGCGTTGGAAAATCACTGGAAACCAGTCTTCGCGCAGTTTTTGCCCTGCGACCATATCGTGGCCTGGAAACGGGGGCGAGGTTGGGCCTGGGCGTTCCACATAGCGCGCATCATCCCCAACAAGGCGCAGGGAAAACGCACGGCGGCGGTTGTCTGACACATTGGCACGGGCGCCGTGCAAAATACCGTAGTTAAAGGCCACAGCGTCACCTGGTTCCATGGGCCATTCGGTGATGTCCATCTGTTCTGCATCTGGGTCAGGAACGGGCATATAGGCATCGGATTCTGGGTAAAAGTTATCCTCATTCAACCAGCGTGTTGGGACAACTTGCTTTTCCCATTTGTGGCTGCCTGCAACACATCGCAGGGACGCATCCGTCACGGGATCAAGCGGGGACCAAAAGCTGACGGTTTGCTGGCCTTCAACAAAATAATAAGGCGCATCTTGGTGCCATGGGGTGGGTTTAGAGGTGCCAGGTTCCTTGACCAACACATGGTCGTGGAACACTTGCACGGCGTTTGATTGCATCAGATCGGCGGCCACTTCTGCGGCAGCGGATGTGCGGATCACCTGTTCAAATTCGGATATCCGCGTCCAGTTGCAATAGTCGTCAAAAAACCGGCCTGTGTCGCCTTCTTTCAAGTTTTCTGCGGCGTATGGGCCTGGCTCGGTCATGTTGACCTCGACGCCTGTGCGTAGGGTGTCCACGTCATCGGCGAACAGACCTTTGATCAGGACAACGCCGTCC
>CAYWIR010000118.1:0-7235 GCA_964458375.1 uncultured Neptunicoccus sp. | reverse complement strand
CGGGCGTCTTCGTCTTTGAAAATGCGCAGATTCACGATTTTCTTGGCGGTGGCTGTCACGTTTTCATCCGTGTCGCCTTGCATCGCACAGGCGAGGATCACGAGACCTGGACCCGTTTCACCGATGATGGTTCCGTCAACGGACACTGAGCCGCTGATCACACGTTGCAAAAGAGCGCGCATGTTACGGCAGTTTGTCGGTCAGGATGTAGGTTAAGCACTGTGCCACTTCTTCTGAAGAGTAGCAGACGGCTTGGGCGGCGGCGTCGACCTCTTTTAGGGCGTGGTTGTGTTCTTCCATTTGCAAGACGATCACGGATTTTCCGAGTGCATGGGCAAAACCTGCATCAAAGGCGGCGTTCCATTGTTTGTATTTTTCGCCAAAACGCACGACGACAATATCGGCGTCTTTGATGGCCTTACGGGTACGCATGGAATTGAGGTTTGCGCCCTTGCTGTCGTGCCAGAATTTGTTTGGTTCTGCGCCCATGATCGCAACGCCGCAATCATCGGATGCTGCATGATCCGTGACAGGAGCTGTAAAGGCGATGTCGAGGTTTTGAGCGGCACAGGCGGCGATAATCTCTTCGCGCCATGAGGTGTGGATTTCACCCGCCAAATAGACGTTTAATTTCATGTTATAGGCCGTCTACTTTTTTCATTAGTTCGGCCAATTGCTGTTTTACAGCCGAAAGTTCTTCGGAATCGTTGCTTGGCTCCGGCTCTTCTTTTGGCGTTGCAGCACCAGAGTTTTGCATCTGCGGCATCCAAGCGGCCATCATGGATTGTACCATTTCGGCCTGCTGTTTTTGCCAGTTTCCAGCCATGCCCATGCCTGGGATTTTTTCTAGCATGGACTGCTGTTGCTGCGTGAACATTTCATAAGACTGGGACAGGAAATCAGGCAACATGCCCTGAGCCGCAGTGCTGTAAGACCGTACAAGCCCTGTTAACACATTGACAGGCAATACATTTTCGCCTTTGCTTTCCTGTTCCGTGATGATCTGGAGCAAGAATTGGCGGGTCAAATCTTCGCCTGTTTTGCGGTCGCGGATTTCTACATCGTTGCCCTGTTTGATGAGTTCCGAGATTTCATCAAGGGTGACGTATTCGCTGGTTTGGGTGTTATACAGCCGACGGCTGGCGTAGCGGTTTATCAAGATTGGATCGGCCATGGTGTCCCTATCATGCGCTGGAATGCTGCACCGTAGCGTAGTTTCATGCACAAAAAAAGGGCGACGCAAATGAAAAAGGGCTGCCGGGAGGAGGCAGCCCTTAAATCAGTGGTTTTCGGGGAGGACGAAAACCGCTTTCAGTCGTCGATTAAGCAGCTTTTGCTTTTGCGGCTACATCTTTAGTCGCAGCTTCAACTTCTTTTTGAACTTCTTTGCCAGTGGCAACGAACAGTTCAACGGCTTCGAGTTGAGCAGCTTTTGCTACTTCAGCGTAAGCAGACAGTTTTTCTGGCATTGCTTGCGCTTGAGTGGATGCAAATTCAGACGCCACAGTTGCGTATGCAGACGGGTCTTTCTGGATCTTGTTCGCTGCTTCTACAGTTTTCAGCGTTTCGGCTGTCCATGCAGTTGTCAGTTCAGCGTTCTTCTTGGCAGCTTCGAGAGCGATTTTGCCAAATTTTACGTTGAATTCTGCAACGTTTTTCGCTGCGTCGTCGAACATTTTCGTGTCCATTTTAAATGCGCCAAAGAACTCTTCAGTTGCTTTTGCGAAGTCAAAGTCTTGTTTAGCCATTTTACTGATCCTTGATCGAATTTCTGTGGAATGATTTCTTCTTCCGATGATTTGAAGGTATATGCTGCAATGCGGCATTGCAAGATAAAAATGCTGCGTTGCGGCATGAATCGATTATGAAGCTGTTTTTTAAGGGTAAATTGTAAGGAAATTGGTTGCCATTTTGCAGTTGCAGCAATTTTTCAGGGCCAAAACCCCAGCTTTTGCCACTTTTAGCTTATGCGCCAGGTTTTAAAACATAGCTTCCTGGTGCAGCTTCAAGTGCTGGGTAGTCTTTTGATCCAGGTTTGCGGGCCTTGGCAGACATCTCTTCGTCTTTGGCGAGCCAAGCAGACCATTTGTGCCACCAGCTTTCTTTTACAAACTCGGCGTTTTCTTTCCAAAACTCTGGATCCCGCGGTGGCTCGTCGTTGAACCAGTGACCGTATTTGTTTTTGGAGGCGGGGTTCACGATGCCAGCGATGTGACCACTTTCTGACAGAAGAAAGGTGCGTTCACCGCGTAGCTTGGACAGGCCACGGAACGTACTTTGCCACGGAGCGATGTGATCTTGTAGCGTGGATACCGCAAAGATTGGGGTTTCGATGGCCGCCAACCGTAGCTTTTTGCCCAGAAGTTCAAATTCACCGTTAGCCAGTTCGTTGCCCACATAGAGTTTGGACAGGTATTCCACGGCCATGCGGCCCGGCAGGTTTGTGCTATCCGCATTCCACTGCAACAAATCAAACGCAGGAGGGGCTTCGCCCATCATGTAAGATCGCACTGCGGGGGCATAGACCAAATCTTTTGCACGCAAATAGCTGAAGGTGCGCGACATGAAATAGGACTGTAGGTAGCCAGTTTGGGCCACTTGCGATTGGATACCTTTCAAGAAACCCGGTTCAAGGAAGTTGCCCAGATCGCCCGGCTCACGGAAATCTGTCATTGTGGTGAAGAATGTCGCTTTATTCAGCTTATGTTCTTGCCCCACTTCGGTCAGATAGGCCGCAGCGCAAGCCAACAATGTTCCGCCGATGCAATAGCCAGCCACATTCACAGATTTTTCTTTGGTGATGTCGAGCACCGTGTCGATGGCTTTTAACAGGCCGTCTTCGAGATAGGTGTCGAACCCGCAATCGGCGTAGTTTTCATCAGGGTTCACCCAAGACATTACAAACACTGTATGACCTTGATCGACACAGTATTTGATCAGGCTGTTTTCTTCGCGCAGGTCGAGGATGTAGAATTTGTTGATCCAAGGAGGCGTGATCAGCAGCGGCTTTTGGAACACGTTTGGCGTGGTTGGGTCATACTGTATCAGTTGGAACATGCTGTTTTGAAACACGACCGCGCCTTTGGTGGTGGAAATGTCTTTGCCCACTTCAAAGGCGTCTGGGTCCGCAAGTCGCACGGCGATACCCTGTTGATTGCTTTCCAGATCCGCGACGAAGTTCTCTAGCCCATCCACAAGGGATTGGCCGTTGGTTTCAATGGCCCGCTGCAGCGCATCGGGATTTGTCGCTAGAAAGTTGGTTGGCGCAAACATATCCACCACCTGTTTGGCGAAAAAGTTCACCTTTTCCTGTTCGCGGTCAGGAAGGTGAGACATGTTTTTCGTGACGGCTTCGATTGTTTGCGACGACAACAAATACTGTTGCTTTATCAACTTGAAATAGGGGTTCGTCTCCCAATTTGTGTTTTTAAAACGCTTGTCTGTTTCGGGTTCGGGTGCGGCAGCATTTTCCCCTGCGTCAATTTGTTGCTGAATTTCTGACCAATTCTTAAGGCTTTGGGTCCAATATCCGACCTGAGCCTCTATGATACGGCTTGGATCGCTCATCATTTCAGCAAAATATGCGGCGGCGGCTTTGGCGTAAAATTGGTAGTCTGGGCTCTCTAAAGCGGGGCTGTGGGCCTTCCGTTCCGACATTGAAGCAACCATTCGTTGAGTCAAGTCATTGATCTTAGATAGATTTTTATCCAAAATTTCTTGATCAGGTGACTTCGATTCAGTCATTTTGTTACCGTGGTTGTTTGATTTGCTCTGGTAATTATATAGACGTTTGAGCCAGAGTGCACGAGCGAGCGATGAAAAGGGTAATGAAATGACCGTATATGACATGAGCGAAAGCATCCGTCAGACAAACGCTTGGGTGGGTGCAACCACCAAAGCATTTTGGAGTAATCCCGCGTTTTCGGTCACAATGAGCCCGATCCCGTCGCTGTTTGCTGCATGGGGCGAAGTGACCGAACGGACCTTTGAAAAGGTGTCGACAAAACCCAGCTGGGGCATTGAAAGCGTTGTGTCCAAGGACCGTGACTATCCAGTGACGAAGAAGGTTGATCTGGAACTGCCATTCTGTGATCTGATCCATTTCACCGCTGAAATGAACCGCCCAGTGGCGCGCAAAGTGCTTTTGGTAGCGCCAATGTCTGGCCACTATGCCACGTTATGCCGCAAAACCGTGGTCAGCCTATTGCCGAACTGCGATGTTTACGTGACCGAATGGAAGAACGCGCGCGATGTTCCGTTGTCTGCGGGCAAGTTCGACGTTGAAGATTATACGAAATATGTCGTCGAGTTTATGAAGCATTTGGGCGAAGACACGCACGTTATTGCGGTTTGTCAGCCTGTGCCCCTAACGCTGGTCGCAACTGCGATGCTGGCGGAGGACAAATCTGCGCCGAACCCGCGCACGCTTACCCTGATCGGTGGCCCCGTTGATCCCGATGCAAACCCAACCGAAGTGACGGATTTTGGCAATCGCGTGACCATGGGCCAATTGGAACATTCTGTTATCACGCCCGTTGGCTTTGCTTTCCCAGGTGTGGGTCGCAAAGTGTATCCAGGTTCGATGCAATTGGCGTCTTTCATGGCCATGAATGCAAGCACGCATGCATCGGCGTTCCTGAACCAAGTGGGGGCTGTGGCCCGTGGAGAGGCATCCGATCTTGACCGCCACAACAAGTTTTATGACGAATATCTTGCGGTAATGGATATGCCCGCAGAATTTTATCTGTCCACTGTGGATCGTATTTTTAAGAACCGTGAAGTGGCGCGCAATGCCTTTACTGTTGATGGTAAAAAGATCGACATTTCCTTGATTACAGAGACTGCGATCAAGATTGTTGAAGGGGGCCGTGATGATATTTCGGCACCGGGCCAGTGTTTGGCCGCGCTTGATCTGGTGCCAAATCTGCCAGAGGACATGAAAGAGCATTTCGTGGCCGAGAAAGCAGGCCACTACGGTATCTTTAGCGGCAGTGCATGGCGCAATGACATTCGCCCCGCTGTGTTAGACTTCATCGACACACACAATGGCGCGCCGAAGAAATCTGCCTAAGTGACAAGGCCACAGACGAGTTAAGCTGACGCAGCGAAACGCTTTTGGCGTTTGCGCAGACTGTGGCAGGGTAGGGCGACTGAAAAGGAGCCCGCCCAATGGCCGACGTGACCCAAGTTCTTACCCATACGAAGAAAATCACTGAGCAAAAGCTGGTGACTGTGCCTTCTGCGCCTTTGGCAAACGGCCAAGCGCGGTTGCGGATTGAACGCTTCGCCCTGACGGCAAACAACGTGACCTATGCGGCGTCTGGCTTTGCCATTGGGTATTGGAAGTTCTTCCCAACGACAGAAGACGGCTGGGGTTTGGTCCCCGTCTGGGGCTTTGCCGAAGTTGTGGAAACTGCGTCGGACGTCGTGGCCGTTGGCGATCGGTTTTATGGGTTTTATCCCTTCGCAAGTGAGTTGGTTATGGAGCCTGTGGCCCATGGTGGGAATGCGATCCGTGATGTGGCGGCGCACCGTGTGGATTTGCCAGTGGTCTATAACATCTATTCCCGTGCAAGTGCTGCGCCCAAGGACAGTGATCCCTATCAGGCGCTGATGCAGCCGCTGATTGCTACGTCCTATCTTTTGTATGATTGGCTGATGGACAGTGATTGGTTCGGAGCGGAGCAGATTATCATTGGGTCGGCATCGTCAAAAACGGGTCTTGGCCTGACAGCGTTTTTGGCAAAGCACAAGGCGCGGCCTTATAAGGTGATTGGTCTGACCAGCGGCGGCAACGCGGCATTTGTGCGAGAGTTGGGCTTTTGTGATCAGGTGGTGACCTATGATGATGTTGAAACCCTTGATCAGGTGACATCCGTTTATGTGGATATGGCAGGAAATGGGGATGTGAAACAGCGTCTGCATGCGCGATTAGAAGGGGTGTTGAACCATTCCTCCGCTGTGGGCATTTCCCATTGGGACCAGTTCGCGCCACAGATTGATGTGGCAGGGCCAAAACCAGAATTTTTCTTTGCGCCGAGCCAGATTGAGAAGCGCAAAAAGGATTGGGGAAAGGGCGTTATTGAAAGCAAGATCGGCGACGCTACGCAGATGATTGTCGAAGATGCGGCACGGTGGTTAACGCTTGAAACCCATGCAGGGTTAGAAGCCGCGATGGCCCCTTATGCGGCATTGGCAGCAGGAAAGGCCGATCCGAAGATCGGCCATGTGGTTGCGGTTTAGCCCCGCATCCGTTTCATTTCTGGATCGAACAGGTGCTGTGTTAGGCGCTTTGCTTTGCGCATTTTACCCAAGATTTCGATTTCCACTTCCAGATCATCCGTGATCATTTCGCTTGGCACAAATCCTTGCGCGATGGATTTTTGCGCGTGGTGGGAATAGCCGCCTGATGTGCAGAAGCCGACAACTTTGCCATCGATCCAGATGGGTTCATAGGCGTTGACGTCTGCATCATCGGCGTCCACTTCAAAGGCGCACAGCTGGCGGGCTGGACCTGCGGATTTTTCCGCTGCGGCGGCTGCTTTGCCAATAAAATCAGCGGGTTTGTTGTAGCTGATGAAACGATCCATACCTGTTTCGGCGGCGGTGTAATCGGGTGAAAATTCAGAATTCCAAGAGCCAAAGAAGCGATCAAGGCGCAAAGACATCATGGCGCGCATGCCAAAGGGGCGCAGGCCAAGGTCTTTGCCAGCCTCGGACAGTGTAGTGTAAAGTGCGCGTTGATTGTCGGCATCTACGTAGATTTCATATCCCAAATCACCCGTGTAGCTGACCCGTTGCACCAGCGCGTCGCACATGCCGACGGACAGATGTTTTGCGTCCATGAACTTGAACGCCTCCCCTGATACGTCAGCGCGTGTGCAGCGAGAGAGGAGTTCGCGGGCGTTTGGCCCAGCAATCTGGAAGCCGATGCGGCGGGTGGATACGTTTTCAATGCTCACGTCACCGTCAAGGTTTTGCAAGAACCAGCGCATGTGGATCGCTTGCATGCCAAAGCTGGCGGTGAGTTGGAAGCGGTTTTCGGCCAAACAGGTGACGGTGAAATCGCCGATCAGCTTACCCTTTTGTGATAGCATTGGGGTCAGTGACAGGCGCCCCACTTTGGGGATGCGCCCTGCCATAATACGATCAAGCCAGTCGCGCGCATCTGTGCCTGTGACGATATATTTGCCAAAGTTGTGGATTTCATTGATGCCCACAGCTTCGCGCACGGC
>CAYWIR010000117.1:0-7243 GCA_964458375.1 uncultured Neptunicoccus sp. | reverse complement strand
TTGATCTGCGCTTGCAATCAAGCGACCGCGAACCTGATCTGAATGTGGAGCCAATCAGTCTTGCGGTTCGGTTAGGGGATGGGCATTGGCCCGATTGTGAGTGCGCATTGATCGCGCCTGAGGTGATTTATCCCGTTGCGGCCCCGAGCGTCATGGCCGCGGCAGTTAACCTGAACACGGTGCCGTCTTTGTTGCATCAGCGGTTGATTCATCTGGAAGAGCCGATCCGTGAGCGCCCTTCGTGGCAGCACTGGTTCGAGGCGTTTGGCATTGCGGAAACACCGCCCCCAAGTGGGTTGCGTTTGAATGACTACGCGCTGGTTTTACAGGCCGCGATGGCGGGAGAAGGGTTTTCGTTTGGGTGGCATCATGTGGTGGACCCTCTGGTGCAGCAGGGGCTGCTTGCGGCGAAACGCGAATGGGCTTGGACAACGGGGCGTGGATTTTATTTGGTTTGGTCGAAGTCGAGGCCTTTGATCCCGCAAGCAGAAGGGGTCAGGGATTGGCTGCTACACGCGAGCAAAGATGTGTGAGCCTGCCAATCCGCTGTTAGAGTGGCGACGGCTTAGAGCGATTGCGATGCGGTTGTTCCGCTTATCCGCCCGAAAACCGCACCAGAGGTTAGGCCCGAACCACCGGGGTAGCCACCTTGGAACACGCCGCCGACGATTTCACCACAGGCATACAGCCCGTTGATGTGCGCGCCGTCTTGATCCAGCACGGCTCCTTGGTCGGAAACCTTTAGACCGCCGTAGGTGAAGGTTACGCCGCCTGTGACGGGGTAGGCGAAGAAGGGTGCGGTGTCCAAGGTTTGTGCCCAATTTGATTTTGGCAGATCGAGCCCTTTGGTGGATTTGCCGTCTTTGGTGGTTGGATCAAAGGGCGTGGCCCCATCAACCGCATCGTTATAGGCCTGAAGGGTGTTTAGCGTTGCGGATTGGTCCAAGCCGTCGCATTGCGCCACGAGATCGGATAAGGAGTCTGCTGTTTTAAAGGACGCATCGAAGAAGCGGTATTCGGCGTAGAGCAGCTCGGCAACTTTGGCGTCAAAGATTTGCCATGCGTATTGGCCAGGTTGTTGCAAGACGGATTTGCCAAATTGGGCATAGGTGTAGTTGCGATAGTCCTTGCCTTCGTCCACGAAACGATCGCCGTCTGCATTGACCATGACACCAAGGAAATAGCTGATCTTGCGATAGTTTTTTCGCTCTCCGTGTGGAATGTCGAGATTGCCAAAGTCCTTCATGTGCAGGTCCATGGGGGTCGCATGGCAGGCATCGTAGCGGCCATATTTTTGTGCGCCGAGCGCCCATGCTGCTATCAGGCCATCGCCTGTGTTGTGCGGGGTGCCGCGCACCTTTGCGTGTTCCCATTCGGGGCCCATGTGTTCGATGCGCATGCCTGTGTTTGATTCAAATCCACCACAGGCGAGGATGGTTGCACGTGCGGTAATGGTTTCACCAGTGTCCAAGGTGACGCCTGTGACCTGTGTGCCATCATAGATCAGGTTTTCCATAGCGACCCCGTAGCGGATAACGCCGCCAAGGCGTTCGAACGCGGCGAGTTCCATATCAAACAAGCCGACGCCTTCGTTTTCAGCGGCGAGCGTCAACCCGCCCCAAAAGATCAGTTTGCCGTCTTTTTCAAAACTTTGGCGGGCATAGATCGGGTCATAGGTGACGCCATGCCCTGCCAGCCACAGCATTGTGTCATAGCTTTGTGTGACCAAGATTTCTTGTTCTGGGGTGATTGGCACACCGTCGTTGAAGCCGAGCAAATCTTCGCGAAATTTGGCGGCGGGGTATGCGCCAAAATCTGATCGCGCGACGCGGGGGTCATCGGGATGGGCCAGCAAAGGCAGCAAATCATCGCTGTTATCATAGGCAAAGCGCATGGCACCTGCGGTGTATTTTGTGTTTCCACCTGCCATTGCCTCGTCTGCTTTTTCGATGATCAGCACCTTGGCGCCGTTTTCACCCGCTGCGATCCCAGCACATAACGCGGCATTGCCCGATCCGACGATCAGAACGTCCCAAACTTGATCCATGATTTGTCACCTTGTTTAATATTGTATCCAAGCGTATACAATATTAAACACAGATTTCAACAAGAGAGTTCACAATGGCCGAAGCGACAGGGCAAACTGCTTATCACGCTGTTTTTGAAGCGATTGCCGCAGGGCGTATTAAGCCAGGGGAGCGCCTGCGTGAAACGGAGTTGGCAGAGACAATAGGGCTGAGCCGCACGCCGATTCGCGAGGCCATTCGCCGCCTTGAGGCCGAAGGGTTGGTGACACATGAACCGCGTATTGGTGCCGTGGTCAAAACCTTGTCCCAGCAAGAAATTGTTGAGCTGTACGAAATGCGGATTGTTCTGGAAACTACGGCGGCGTCCATGGCCGCAAAACATGCATCGGATGCAGAGGTGCGGACCCTATTAAAGTTGAATACGGAGATGTTAGAGGCGGCAGATGATCCGTCTGCGGTGGCGGCGATCAATCAGCGGTTTCACATGTGCATTGTCAACGCGGCGCGGAACCGATTTTTGGCGCTGAGCTATCGCAATTTGGCAAGCTCGCTTATCTTGTTGGGGCAAACGACGTTGGAAACACCTGCACGGGTTAAGTCGGTTCATGCACAGCACCAAAGTATCATTGATGCCCTGTCCAAAGGTGACGCAGACGAGGCGGCAGAGGCCATGTCGGTGCATATGGAAACATCCTTGGATCACAGGTTGGGCGGATTGCAAGAATGACACGCGCACATCTGTTAACCTTTGCGCTGGGATTGATTGGCGCGATGGTGTTCTTGTTTTTCAACATTCCTTTGCCGTGGTTGTTTGGACCGATGTCGGCGTGTTTGATCGCGGCACTGTGCGGTGTTCGGCTGCAAGCCGTGAAGCCGTTGAACGAAGCGATGCGCACCATTCTGGGGGTTGCTGTGGGGGCCACTGTTACCGTGGCATTCCTTCAAGATCTGAGCAGCATGTGGGCAACCCTGCTATTGATCCCTGTCATGGTGACCGTGATTGGTTTGGTCGGCGTTCCGTATTTTCAGCGGGTTTGGGGATATGACTGGGCGACAAGCTATTATGCGGCGATGCCCGGTGGTTTGCAGGATATGCTGGTGTTCGGGGAAGAAGCAGGGGGCAATGTGCGGGCGATGTCGTTGATCCACGCGACGCGGGTTTTGGTGATTGTGATTGCCTTGCCGTTTTTGCTGAAACTGTTGTGGCAGGCGGATTTATCCAATCCCCCAGGTGTTGCGGCTGCCAGTATTCCGCCCTTTCAGATTGGGATTATGATTGTTTGTGGTTTGCTCGGCTGGCAGGTCGCAAAACGCCTCGGCATGTTTGGTGCGTCTATACTTGGCCCCTTGATCCTTGCAGCAGTGGCAGCCTTAAGCGGGGTTCTGGATCAGCGACCGCCTGCAGAGGCCGTTTGGATGGCGCAGTTTTTTATCGCGATCACGATTGGGGTGAAATATGTCGGGATTACTGCGGCTGAAATTCGCAAAGACGTTTTGGCGGGGCTGGGGTTTTGCGGCATTTTGATCGTGCTGACGCTGATCTGTGTTGAGTTTGTGCTTGTTCTGGACCTTGCGCCGCCGATGGAGAGCATTCTGGCGCTGGCGCCCGGGGGACAGGCAGAATTGGTTGTGTTGGCGCTGATTGTGGGGGCGGATATGACGTTTGTTGTGGCCCATCACCTGTTGCGGATTTTCATTGTGATCCTCGGGGCGCCTGTGTTTTCCCGCCTGTTCAATCCAAAACGGACGGGTTGATCATGTGGATAGGTGCGCCGTTTTCAAAGGCCACGACCTGATCGAAGATATCGCTGAATTGCACTTCAAACTCGTCCTCTGTCACGAAGCCGATGTGGGGCGTTGCGATGAGGTTTGGGTGGGTCGCCAGCGGGTCGTTGGCCCATGTGATCGGTTCTTCATCGAAGACGTCAATTGCGGCACTGCCCGGTTGGCCCGCATTCAGGGCGTCTAGCAATGCACCTTTGGCGATGAGGCCAGCGCGGGATGTGTTTACGAACAGTGCATCCTTGCGCATTTGTCCCAGATCGTCCCGTGTTATCAGCCCCTGAGTGGTGGGTTTCAAGCGGACGTGCAGGCTGATGACATCTGGTTCTGCGAAGAAAGCAGCGCGGCTTTTGGCGAGTGTCTTCCCATCGGCGCGGGCGCGATCACGCCCTTCGTCCGAGGCCCACCAGAGGACATTCATGCCAAATGCGTTGGCGTAGGTTTCGACCGATTTGGCGATGCGGCCATAGCCATAGAGGCCGAGCGTGCGGCCCTGTAGCGTTTTGCCGACCCCCATTTGCCAGTGTCCTGCCTGAAGGCTGGCCATTTGTTGTGGGATTTGGCGCATAGCGGCCAAGATGAGCGCCCAAGTGTGTTCTGCCGCGGCGAAAGAGGGCGTTCCTTTGTGCATGTTTGAACACAGTAGCACGCCATTTCGGGTGCAGGCGTCCACGTCCACATGGGGGTAAACGCTGCGTTGTGAAATCAGCCTTAGGTTTGGAAGCTGATCCAACAAGTCAGCGGATATTGCAGTGCGTTCGCGAAACAAAACCACGGCGTCAAAGGGTTTAAGACGGGCGACAAGTTCGGTGGTGTCGGTTACATGGTCGGTGAAAATCGTAACGTCGAAACCATCCAATTTGCGAAAGCATGGCAAGCTGCGCAGCGTGTCGAACCAATCATCGAGAATTGCGACTTTCATCGGGCTTCAACGTGAGTGGCGGAGCGGATTTGAAAAGAGGGCTGTATCATTGCGTTTCTTTCCGTTGGGGTCGTGTTGTTTCTGGCGTTGTTAAACAACAAAGGCTTTGGCGGGTACAAAGACCTGTCCAGATGCGAGTTTGCGGCAGGTTCGGGTTAGGCCCGCCGAGGTGTGTACAAATGTGCCGTCTGTCAAAGTGTAATCGACGATCACATCCATAGTCCCCATTGGATGTTCCAAAGTCACAGTCGTCGGGCCGTGATCTGGTCGGTCCAAGAGACCGTCTGCAACTGTCCCTGGAGTAAGCGCGCAAGAGGCGAGACATTGGCTGCCTGTCACGGCCATTGTGGGGTGGGTCCTCCACGGCATGAAATAACGGGTTGCGATGGTGCCGCCGTTTTGCGCTTTTGCCAAAAGCCCGAACTTTGGTGTTACGGAGTTGGTGCAATCGCCCATGCCCATCAACGCCCCTGCTTCGATGCGGATGGCCTCCATTTGGGCGAAGAAATCAGTGTTCGCGTCAAGCTCTGCGCAGGTTTCATATCCTGTGAGGCCAAAATCTGCGGCCTTTGCTATGACCATCGGCATCGCAACATCCATACAGGTGACGTCGATGCCTTTGACGGTGTCCGTCATGTTGCCAGTTGGCAAAAAGGCGCCAGTCGATGAGCCAGCCACCTTCATAAAGTTGAGCACGACGGGTGCGGCCGTGTCTGGGACGCCATCAATCGCTGCATCGCCGTCATAGGCGACTTGGCTGTTTGGAGTTTGCACAACTGCGCTGACCTGTGCGCCCGTGTTTACGGCGCGGATGTTGACGTTGGTTTGCCCATCGGTTGCATCTATTAAGCCCATTTCAAGGGCGGCAGAGGCCACCCCTGAGAGAATGTTCCCGCAGGTTGGTTTGAAGTCTACGGTGCGATCTTCGACGCTGACTTGCGCGAAGAAGTAATCAATGTCTGCCCAAGGGTCATCGGATTTTGACAACATAGCGACCTTTGTGGTGACAGCGTTGCCCCCACCGATGCCGTCAATGTTGAGCGGATGACCTGACCCGACAGCGGCAATTAAGACTTGGGCCAAAGTGTCCAAATCTTCGGGCAAATCCGCGCGGTTGAAGTACGGCCCACGTGATGTGCCGCCGCGCATAAATAGGTATGGGATGCCGATTTGATCCATTGGAACCTCTGTCTGGTGGTTGCCGTTGCGGGTTAAGAGAACGGCCACGGCAGGGCCGTGAAATAGGATTGCAAAACGCCCGGTGGGAAATCGCGCCCGAGTGTCCAAGCCATGAACAACATGAAGGCGATGCCACAAGCGGCGTAGGCGAGTGTGTGCGTCCAGCCAAGTCCTGCGCGTATTTTCAAGAAGCTGACCAAGAAAATGGCCAGTGCCAGAATGAACCCGACCACGGATGTTAGAACGAGCAGAAATGCAAACCATGCCAAGGTGGGCCAAAGACCAAAGCGCGCCGCCTTGTCTTCGCCGCTGGTTTCGCGATCTGCAAACAGGGTGTGGGTTTCTGGAACCAGCATCATTTGGACCAGTAGTATTAGAGCGCCGAACATGGAAACGGAGGCCACAAAGACGGGGAACACACGGTCAGTGCGCGCGTAGTTCGGGATGGTTGCGGTGTCGATCAGGGCATAGGCGATGAAGCCGATCAGGACGAGCAAGAACACAAACGGTGCGCGTTTGCCGCCAGAGGGGACCTCGCCTTCTGCCAAGATGTTTTTGGCTTGGCGCAGGCCAACCACAATCGACAGAAGGGTTATGATGATCAGGATAATCACGATGGGAGAGGCGAGGTACGCCATGCCTGCTTCGTAGCTTTCGCGAAAGCGGATGCCTGCAATTTGGGTCGCGTTGTTGGAATAGTTCTCGACGGGATTGGACAGGACAAAGCCGATGAGGAAGGCAGGGCGAGACCAATCAAAACGGCGCATCATAATGCCGAGGAAGCCAATGGCGAAGAGGGCCACCAAATCCATCAAGTTTTGCCCTGATTGGAACGCCGCGAAGGAAATGATCATAAAAATGAACGGGGCGAGCAGGGCAAACCGAATGTTGGTCAGCCGCGCAATCGTGCCTGATAGGCCGATGCACAAGACGGTGCCAACCACATTTGCCAAGGCCAACAGCCAGACGATGGAATAGGTGAAATCGAGATTGTTCTCCAGCAGGCTTGGCCCCACATCAATCCCGTTTCCAAGCAAAGCCAAGGCACCGATGAACACAGCCATAGAGCCTGATCCAGGAATGCCGAACAAAAGGGTAGGGACCAACCCACCGCCTTCTTTGGCGTTGTTGGAGCTTTCTGGTCCGATAATGCCGCGTACTTCGCCTTTGCCGAAATTGGATTTGTCTTTGGTGGTTTGGACGGCGTGGCCGTAAGCGATCCAGTCTACAACTGATCCGCCAAGACCTGGGATGACACCGACGACGACGCCGATGATCGAACAACGTGCCGAGAGCCACATGTTGGCCCACCAGTCCTTTACCCCGTCAAGCC
>CAYWIR010000116.1:0-7268 GCA_964458375.1 uncultured Neptunicoccus sp. | reverse complement strand
CTTCGGATTCCAAACCGTAGATGAATCTGAAAAAGCAGGCATGGTCGAAGGCCTCTTTTCCTCTGTTGCGTCCAAGTACGACATTATGAATGACGCTATGTCCATGGGCATCCACCGCATCTGGAAAGACGCGATGATGGACTGGCTCGCCCCACGTGGCGAACTCAAACTGCTCGACGTGGCGGGTGGTACTGGCGATGTTTCTTTCCGTTTCCTCAAACGCGCCCCACAGTCCCACGCCACCGTGTTTGACATGACCCAAGGTATGCTCGATGCAGGCCGCACCCGCGCCGAAGCCGAAGACATGGCCGACAGCCTTGATTGGGTTTGTGGCGATGCCATGGCGTTGCCGTTCGACGACAATTCCTTTGACGTTTACACCATCAGCTTTGGCATCCGAAACGTCACCCGCCCCCAAGAAGCCCTTAATGAGGCCTACCGCGTTCTGCGCCCAGGTGGCCGCTTGATGGTGCTGGAATTTTCACAAATTCCAAACCCCGCCATGCAATGGGCCTATGACCAATATTCCTTCAACGTGATTCCCAAAATGGGACAGGTCATCGCGAATGACGCGGACAGCTATCGCTACCTCGTAGAATCCATTCGCAAATTTCCAGACCAAGACACCTTCCTGCAAATGATCAAAGACGCAGGGTTTGAAAATGCCAAATACCGCAACATGACCATGGGCATCGCGGCCTTACACTCTGGCTGGAAAATCTAAGTTGCGCGGCCCCCACAACATTTGGCGTCTGATACGAACAGGCGCTACGTTTGAACGCACAGGCGCGATGAAACTCGCGCTCGAAGCCGTCGAAGCACCCGCCACCGTGCGCATTGCCGCCCGCGTGCTTGGCTGGCCGTTCAAATGGCTCGGCCTCAAGGGCGATGTGACCCAGCCCCCCATGCTGCGCGCCATCACGGCACTTGGTCCCGCCTACATTAAATTTGGGCAACTCATGTCCACCCGCCCTGATGTGGTCGGCACTGAAATGGCAAACGAACTGCGCGTCCTCCAAGACGCCGTTCCTCCATTTTCCATGAAGATCGCACAAGCAGAAATCGAAAGCGCCCTTGGCGCGCCCGTCGACGAAATCTTCTCTGACTTCTCCGAACCCGTCGCCGCCGCTTCTATCGCACAGGTTCACCGCGCCCACCTGCGCGACACAGGCCAAGAGGTCGCGGTCAAAGTTTTGCGCCCAGGCATTGAACGCGCCTTCGCCAAAGACACAGACGCCTTCTATTTCGCCGCGCAGATGATCGAGCTGCTGTCGTCTTCCGCTCGCCGCTTGCGCCCAACCGAGGTCATCCAACACTTCGCCGACACGGTGAAAGGCGAACTCGACCTGCGCATGGAAGCCTCCGCCGCCGATCAATTCTACACCAACACCAAAGACGACGATGGGTTCACAGTTCCCCGCGTGGTCTGGCAACACTCTGCCCGATCTGTGATGACCCTCGAATGGGCCAACGGCACCAACATGGGTGACGTGGACGCATTGAAAGCCGCGGGTCACAACTTGCCCCAATTGGGCGCGAGCATCGTACAATTCTTCCTTGGCCACGCCTTGCGGGATGGGTACTTCCACGCAGATATGCACCAAGGCAATCTAAAGGTCGCGCCAAATGGTGACCTAATCGCGCTCGACTTTGGCATCATGGGCCAAATCGACGAATACACACGCCGCGTTTACGCCGAAATCCTTATCGGCTTTATCCGCAAAGATTACCGCCGCGTCGCTGAGGTCCATTTCGAAGCAGGCTACGTCCCCGCGGATCAAGACGTCGATGCCTTTGCCCTCGCCCTACGCTCTGTGGGCGAACCTATCTTTGGCCAAGACGCCACCAAGATTTCAATGGCACGCCTTTTGGCCCATCTGTTCGATGTCACCGAACGCTTTGGCATGGAAACCCGCACCGAGCTCATCCTTTTGCAACGGACAATGGTAGTTGTCGAAGGGGTCGGTCGCTCGCTTGATCCAACATTAAATATTTGGGAAGTCGCCAAGCCCGTGGTGGAAAAATACATCACCGACAACCTCGGCCCCAAGGCGATTATGCGCGACCTAACGCGAACTGTGAAAACCCTGTCTCGGTTCGGCCCACAACTGCCGCAACTGGTCGAAAATGCCCTCTTGCGCACCGCCGCCCCAATCGAAGACCCCAAAATCCCGTCCAAATGGCGCGGTGTCGCGTGGTTTGTTCTGGGCGGTGCGGCAGTTGCAGCGGTCATGACTGCGCTCGGATGATCCGCAAAACGATCAGCCTGTTCTTTTTCGCCTGCGCCGCCTTCTTCGCCTTCGCCTACTACGACCGTTACTATAAATGGCGGGATTGCTTTAACGATCTCGGCCGCTGCTATGACCCCGAAACCGCAACTGTGTACGTCGAACAATCTGGCATGGTTTGGGGCCTGTTCTTCGTCCTGACACTCATCCCCGCGTTGGTCCTTTGGTTTAGGCGTCCAAACTCTCAGGGCTGATATCGTGATCTTCGCAAAAGGCCACCAAACGGTCCAAATCCGCTTGGCGCCATGCCTGTTTGTGGGGCCCTGAATTGTCCAACAATACGGTCGCGACCACGGTGACATTTAGCTTTCCAAACACCGCCAAAAGATAGTCTTGCCAGCACAGGTCAAACCCATAGTCATCCCGCTGCAATCCCGACACATACCGCTGCACCAACTCTTTCTCATGTGTCCGTCGAACAGGCGGTTCTAAGGAACTGATCAAAAAATACGCCAAGTCATAGGCACCACGTCCCTTACCAACAAATTGCCAATCCAACACGGACACCACGTCATCGTGAAACAAAATATTGTCGACCTGCACATCCCGATGCAGCAACGTCATCGGTTCCGTATTTAGCAGACGACCAAAAACTGAATGTCGGTTCTGCGCAAAATAGTCCCCCAGCCGTTGCATTGACCGCGGAACATCACACCCCAAAACAGCCTTTAACGCATCCCCATAACGACCCCAGACATCGCTGAAATCGAACTCCTCTAAGGTCTCCACACCCTGCACATCTTTCAATTCTGGCGCCTGCCAAAAGGCCCCATGAATCCGTGCCAAAGCATCCACCACACGTTCAGCATCACCAAGGCTGCACCCTTTGGAAAACGAAACAGGCCGCCCTGCCCCTGCATCCTCGATGATCAGAACACTCGCACCCGTTTCTTCATCAAAATCGCCAAAATGGCAGCGGGGCACAGGCAGCCGCTCATCCTGCGCGAACTGCGTGTAAAACTGCACCTCACGGGCATTTGCGGCCTTAAATTCGTGGCTTAACTTCGGATCATTCGGCGACAATTTGGCGATCAATGTTTCACCTTCACACGTCACACGAAACACCCCGCCCCCCGTGAACCCTTCATCCACACCAATCCGTTCGACACCCCGAACGGAAACCGCGCGGCCCAGCACTTGGCTCAACCACGCAGTTGAAAGATCTTGTTCTGATCTGGGTAAATTTACCACAAGGACGGCGCAGCCTTTCTATACCACTCAACGATCTTTGCCCGCTCATCAGGCTCGATGAACGTGCGGTTACCAGGTGGCATAGCGTGCGTAATTCCAGCCTGCAAATAAATATCCCGCGCCGCTGTAGCAATGCGCACTTCGGAATCCAGCTTCACACCCTTTGGGGCCCACAATACACCCTCGTAAAACGGCTCTTCTGAATGGCACATGGAACAGCGGCCCAACACAATATCATGCACTGCGTCAAACCCCTCTGCACTGGCAAACCGCTCGGCAGTTGGGGTCATCGCCACGGCGTCCACCTCTGGATCACGGCCCAACGTGCTGACCCACATGATGATCACAAAAATCACAGTCGTCGCGATCCACGTCCAATGCGGATTGCCCGACCGCGCATGCAGGGAATTGAAATAATGCCGAATGGTCACGCCCATCAGGAAAATCAAACTGGCAATCACCCAATTATATTCCACCGCAAAGGCCAGTGGATAATGGTTGCTCAGCATCAGGAAAATCACTGGCAGCGTCAGGTAATTGTTATGTGTGCTGCGCTGCTTGGCAATCTTGCCATACTTTGGATCAGGTTTACGCCCCGCCTTCAAATCCGCCACGACAATCCGCTGGTTTGGCATGATGATAAAGAACACATTGCCCGACATGATCGTCGCCGTGATCGCGCCCAGATGCAGCATGGTCGCCCGTCCTGAAAACACCTGTGTATAGGCATAGGCCAGCACCACCAAAAGCACATACAACGCAATCATCAACCGCGTATTGTCGTCACCAAACTTCGATTTGCACAGCAGATCGTAGATCACCCAAACAGCAGCCAACGACCCAATCGAAATACAAATCGCCTGCCAAGACGCCAAATCCGCCACCTGCGGATCAATCAGGAACATATCCGCGCCAAGATAATAGACCACCACCATCATCGCGAATCCAGACAGCCAAGTGGCGTAGCTTTCCCACTTAAACCACGTCAAATGTTCGGGCATCGCATCAGGGGCGACCAAATACTTTTGGATGTGATAAAACCCACCCCCATGCACTTGCCACTCTTCGCCATCCGCTGGCCCCGCGATATTGCGGTTCAATCCCAGATCAAGCGCGATGAAATAGAAGGACGACCCGATCCACGCAATCGCCGTGATCACATGCACCCAGCGGATCGCGAAATACAGCCAATCGCTGATGACAGCAAATTCAAACATGACAGGGTCTCCTTGTTGTATCCAAACTCGCGCAATCCCGCTTTCCTGTAAATCACAATAATGATGCAGCACTTTCAAAAATGCCCGAATAATGCGATGGACGTGCATGCCTTACGTGACCACGCTCAAAATCTTCCGCCGTGTCTACGAACTCGGCAATATGTCCGCCGCCGCGCGGGACCAAAGGGTCTCCCCCGCCGTGGCATCTTCGCGCATGGCCGAACTGGAAAACCACCTCGGCGTACGCTTGTTCAACCGCACAACACGCTCGCTCTCTCCGACCGAACATGGACGCCTGTTCTACGAAGGCTCAGGTAAAATCCTCGAAGCCATCGAAGACGCCGAAGCGGCCATAGCCGACCACGCCAAATCCCCGCGCGGCTCCATCTACGTGGCGGCCCCCCTTGGCATTGGCCGCCGCTTCATTGCGCCCGCTGTACCCGATTTCAAAACCGCTTATCCCAACACTGATGTCCGATTGCGCATGTCCGATCGCAAGATCGACCTCACCGCCGAAGGGTTGGACATCATGTTCTTCCTCGGCACCCCTGCCGACAGCACCCATCGCGTCCGCACAATCGCCGAATGCCCTCGCATCCTCTGCGCTGCACCCAGTTACATCGCCGAACACGGAATGCCCCAAAACGGCACGGACCTGATCACGGGCAAACACGCCTGCCTGCTGCTCCGCTACCCAGGCGTGACAGAATTTCAGTGGTCCCTACAAACCGCAGGTCGACCAAAATCCTACCCTGTCTCTGGCCCTTTTGAATCAGACGACGGTGATGTGCTCACCGAATGGGCGCTCGCAGGTCACGGCATCATCAACAAACCCTTGTTCGAAGTCGCAAACCACATCACCGACGGAACCCTGGTCGAGGTCGCCACCGAAACCCCACCAACACCGGTTTTCCTCGGATGCCTCTATCCCCACAAAAAACACCAAGACCCAAAAATCCGCCTGTTCATCGACCACATGGTCGCACGGTGTAAAGATGTGTTGGCGCAAACTTAGGGGCTATCGCTGCAGGCGATCAACTCCCACGGTACGTTGAATACCCAAACGGGCTTAACAACAGCGGAACATGGTAATGCGCCTCTGCGTCATTCATCCCAAACCGTATCGGCACCACATCCAAAAACAACGGCTCTGCTTGTGCCCCCGCTGTGCGCCGCAAATACGCCCCTGCTTGAAACACCAACTCATATTCCCCGACTGCGAAATCCGCTGTCGCCAAAATCGGCGCATCAGTACGCCCGTCCGCATTTGTCACCATCGTCACGATATGCGCACGGTCATCCCCATCTAACCGCCACAACGCAATCTCAAGCCCTGCTGCGGGAACCCCAAGTGCCGTATCCAAAACATGTGTCGAAAGCCAGCCAGCCATGCCAAAGTCCTTTGTAGTGTTCCCCGCATCATATCCCACGCGATCCGCTTTCAAAACAGCCACGTCAAACAATCAACACTTTCAAGCATTTTTTGATAATACCTGCTAACAATATCGTATATCAAATAAATAAGGCGCCAAGAGACTCACCAATGAACCGTTATCCACGAAATATGCAGGGCTATGGCCCGAACCCACCCCATGCGAACTGGCCAAATCAGGCCAAAATCGCTGTGCAATTTGTGGTCAATTACGAAGAAGGCGGTGAAAATTGCACGCTGCATGGCGATGGTCAATCAGAGGCATTCTTGTCCGAAGTCGTCGGTGCGCAGCCTTGGCCAGACCAACGCCACTGGAACATGGAAAGCATGTATGAATACGGCGCACGCGCTGGTTTTTGGCGGGTTCACCGCCTGTTCACAGAACACGATATTCCAGTCACCGTATACGGCGTTGCAACCGCACTCGAACGCTCTCCACATCAAGTGGCAGCAATGCAATCCGCCGATTGGGAAATCGCATCCCACGGGCTAAAATGGATTGAATACAAGGACTTCACCCGCGAAGATGAAGCAGACCACATGCGCGATGCCATCCGCATCCACACCGAAGTCACAGGCGAACGCCCACGCGGTTGGTACACAGGCCGCTGCTCTGCCAATACTGTCGACCTGGTGTCCGAAGAAGGCGGATTCGCCTATTGTTCAGACACTTACGACGATGACTTACCCTATTGGCGATCCCACGCAGGGCGCGACCAACTGATCATCCCTTACACGCTCGACGCAAACGACATGCGCTTTGCCTCGGCCCAAGGTTTCAACTCAGGTGACCAGTTCTTCACCTACCTCAAAGACTCGTTCGATGCCTTGTACCGCGAAGGCGAAAATGGTGCGCCGAAAATGATGACAATCGGCCTTCACTGCCGCCTTATCGGCCGCCCGGGCCGCATCGAATCCCTGCGCAAATTCATCGAATACGCCAAAGCGCAGTCCGACGTCTGGTTCGCACGCCGCATCGATATCGCTGAACATTGGATCGAAAATCACCCACCCATCACACCAGACGCCCTCCCAACTGAACTCGATCTCGATACATTTGTGCAAACCTACGGCGGCATCTTCGAACATTCACCTTGGATCGCAGAAGGCGCACATGCGCTGGAACTCGGCCCAGCGCAC
>CAYWIR010000115.1:5971-7283 GCA_964458375.1 uncultured Neptunicoccus sp. | reverse complement strand
TGCCGTTTTGCAGTGCTGCGCCAAGGCCGATGGTCACAAGGATGGGCAGCAAAAAGCCACCCTTCATGGCACGTTCAAACATAGTTGCGTGCATGACCCAACCGACTGCAGCCATGATGGGCAACATGATCAAAATGGCAGGAAGCACGGGCAAGCCAAAGCCTTCGACCAAAGCGATTGTCAGCATTGCGCCCAGTACCGCCATGTCGCCGTGCGCAAGGTTGATGAACCGCACAACGCCCACCATAAGCGATAACCCGGCCGCGATGATCGCGTAGTAGCCGCCCAGTAAGATGCCTTGGACGATGGCCTGCAATAACCCGTCAAACATGGGAGTCCTCCGTTTGAATGCCAAAGTAGGCGGCTGTGATTTGGTCACGCGTGAATTCGCTTGGCTTACCAGCCAGCTCAATCCGACCTTCAGAGATACAAATGATTTGATCGGCAAACCCAAGGGCGCGGTTCAGGTCTTGTTCCACGATTATCATCCCCATGGAACGTTCCTGCTTGATCCCTTCTAGCGAGACGTAAACCTGTTCAACCGCCGCGGGGGACAGGCCAAGAGACACTTCATCAAGGATCAAAAGGTCAGGGTTTGCGACGAGCGCGCGGGCAATGGCCGCCGCTTGGCGCTGTCCGCCTGACAAACCACCAGCTAGCTTGTCCACCAAAGGTACAAGTTGCGGGAACGCTTCTAACGCTCGATCAACGTTCCATGCACCTGTGCGGCCATTTTCGGCTGCGATGATCAGGTTTTCGCGCACCGTCATATCTGGGAACAGCCTGCGCCCTTCGGGTGACATGGCAATCCCTGCCTTAACGCGGGCAAAAGCGGTCAGTTTTGTGATGTCTTTTCCATCAAGGGAAATCTGCCCCTCCGCCGCTGGATGTGCCCCTGCAAGAGCACGCATCAAGGTGGTCTTGCCAGCTCCGTTGGATCCAATCACGCACAGCACATCACCCTTCTCAACCGACAATTCAACGGAACGAACAGCGGTCATAAGACCATGCCGACAGGTCAGGTTTTCAACAGTCAGTAAGCTCATGCTGGGTCGCTCCCTAGGTAGGCACTGCGCACCTCTGCGTTGGCCATAACGTCTTGTGGATCGCCTTCGGCCAACACGCGGCCTTCCGCCATGCAAACCAAACGGTCGATGACCTTTAACAGCGCGTGTAGAATGTGTTCGATCCAAACGATTGTCATGCCGCTGGCTTTCAGGTCGCGGATAAGATCGACCAAAATCAGCAGTTCCGCTTCGGTCAAACCGCCGCCAATTTCATCGAGGAAGATCACTTCGGGCGAAGTCGCAAG
>CAYWIR010000115.1:0-5871 GCA_964458375.1 uncultured Neptunicoccus sp. | reverse complement strand
GTGGTCTTGCCCGCTCCATTAGGGCCGACCACACCGACAACTTCGCCAACGCCCACATGAAACGAAACATCATCAAGCGCCTTTAGGCTGCCGTACCGTTTTTGCAAATTGGTGGCTTTGAGGTGGATGGTCTTTTTGTCTTCAGCTGGCATCGTGCCATTCCTTACAAATCGCGTTGGCGGCAGCGAAACAACGCCGCCGCCAAGCGTTTCAATTGTGTTAACCGCCGATTTTATAGGGCGTCAGGTCAGCGGTGATTGGCACATCAGGTGCCAAAGCATTCGCTGTCACGTTCAAGGCGAACTCATATGGTCCCTCGCTTGCCTTAACCCACTGGCAATTCACCAGCGGCGCCACGGCGATGCCTGGCATTGGGCCATTGGCAAAATCAATGGTGCCCACAGCAGTTTCCACAACCAGTGTATCCAATGCTTTTGCAACGGCGGCTTTGTCTTTTGGTGCCTTTGAGGCTTCCAAAGCGCCCATGGTCACGTCCAACAATGCCGCGTTACCGCCCGCTTGCTGAGACCACTGTTTACCTAGGTTTGCTTCAAACCCATCCGCCAGTGCTTCACTGGAAAGGCCTGTTGCCCCAGACGTTGTTGGGAAGTCTTTGTGCCAATAAGCACCCGTGCAAAGCCCGTAACCAAGCTGACCAAGGCCTTCCATTTCGGCGGCAAACAGACCCGCCTTCGCCATCTGCATGATCTTAACCTGTTGGGCCAAACCAAGCTGAGCCGCTTGACGCCAGAACACAGGGAAATCCGGTGGGAATGGGAAAGTGTTGATGATCTCAACTTTATTCTGTTTGAAGAAGTTGATCTGGTTTGAGAAGTCCGCAGACATATTCTCATAAGGACCGGGATCAAACACTTCAAAGCCAGCGGCCTCAAGGGCTGGGATCAGGCTACCACGCACCGCGTTGCCGTCGGCATCGTTTGGCAGCAACATGCCCACCTTTTTGTTGGTTTCGATCTTGCTCCACCCGTCGATGTAGAGGGGTGCGAAATCGCCCGCGCCAAAGCTGAAGTGGTAGGTCCAGTTGAATGATTTTTTCCCCGGAACACCACCACGACCAAAGAAGTAAGCCTCCCAAGGAGCGATGGATGTGATGCACGGCACGCCAGCGGCTTCACATGTGTCTGCAACTGGGTTTGTGGTTTCTGGGGTGGATGATGCGATAACAATGTCAGGGTTCTGACCGTTGATAAGATCCTTGGTTTCTTGGCTTGCGCGCACTGGGTCGGACTGTGTGTCCACCAAGATCACTTCGATCCCATAGGTCGTATCGCCAATGGTGATGCCATCAGCGTAATTTGCCTTAAGGGCCTCTGTTAGCCACATATCGGCTTCACCGAAAATACCAAGCGGACCAGAACGCGGGCCGACCCAACCAATTTTGATAGTGTTGGCATGGCTTGCGCCAAACACATGCGACGACATCGCAGGCGTGAGGGCCGCAGCCCCTGCAAGTGCGCCGAACTGGCGGCGATTGAGTGTTGATTTTGTCATTTAGCTTCCTCCCATTATGACATGCGTCCTCGGGCTCCTCCTCCCGAGAAACGCAGTAGTTTGATATTTCGTTTATTGATCGTGCTAGGATCGCAGAACTTACATATAAGTGGACGCAAAACCGCCATCGACGGGGATATTGGCCCCAACTATCCAACGGGATTCATCCGAACACATGAAGCTCACGACATCGCCAACTTCATCAGCCAAGGCTGGGCGCACCATGCGTTCGGCGTCTGCCTGAACACGTTCCTCACCGAGCATTTCAACAAAGTCACCGATGATCGGCGTCAGCACTGGGCCGGGGGCCACAGTGTTCATGCGAACACCCGTTTCTTTGAAGATTGAAAGCGCATTTGTTGCTGTCCAAACGATCAAAGCTTCTTTGAAATACTGGTAGCACGTTTCATGCGGCACAGGATTGTCAGCCAACCACGCTTCGCCCGCGGCAAATCCTTCGGCAGCCGCCAGTGCCTTGTGCTGATCCAATCGCTCTGGCCAGAAAAAACCAAGGATAGACGCGATGTTCACCACGGAACCGCCAGCGTTCATCTTTGGCAGCATCTTTTCTGTCAGCTCGCGCAGGCCAAGATAGTTCACCTTAGCCACCAATTCTGTGGGGGCCGTACCCGGAACACCAGCAATATTGCACAGCCCATCGATGCCGTCAGGCAACTGGTCCACAAGTTTCGCAATCGCATCTGTGTCGCCTAGGTCAGCTTGAAAAAACTGGTCAACCGTCAGCAAAGGTTCGTTGCGATCCACGCCAATAACCGTTGCGCCACACTGGCGCAAAACGCGGGCGGTTTCCGCACCAATGCCAGATGAAACGCCGGTGATGACCACGGTTTTGTTTTGAAGTTTCATTGATTTCTCATTTCTTTATCTGCCCCACCCAGATCCTTTGTGGGATCCAAGTGGGTTGGTTCGTTTTTGGTTGGTGAAATGTGTGCCTTAAAACGGATAAGGCGTGGCCACAGGCTTCGTTGTCACCCAGACGTATTGGGTGAATTCTTCCCACATCGCTGGGCCAGAAATCCGCGAACCATTTCCAGACATTCCGCGACCACCGAATGGCGCAAGCGGGCTGACGGTTACGGTTTGATCGTTGATATGAAGGTGACCAACTTTCAACTGATCGCCAACCGCGCGGGCGCGTTTGATGTCCGTACCGATGACCGAAGCCACAAGGCCAAAGTCTGTCATGCTGGCCAATTCAACCGCATGTGCGTCATCCTTGTAAGACACGATCACAGCAACAGGCCCGAAGATTTCTTCGTCAAACGCCCGCATGCCAGGCACAACACCAGACAGCACAGTAGCTGGGAACATTGTTCCCGTGGCCTTACCGCCAACATGCAAGGTTGCACCTTTGGCAACCGCGTCTTCAACAATACCTTCGATCCGCTTGCACTCGGATTCCGCAATTAGCGGGCCTAGCGCACATTGTTCCGTTGCGGGGTCGCCCACGGGCAGATGATGCGCCTTTGTGGTCATCGCTTCTGCCAACTTTTCAGCCATCGCTGCTGGCGCCAAAATCAGACCCGTTGCCATACAAATTTGACCTTGGTGCAACCAAGCACCCCAAGCGCAGTTTGATGCTACAAGATCGAGATCAGCATCTTCCATCACGACAATCGCGTTCTTGCCGCCGAGTTCGAGCTGAACTTTTTTCAGGTTACGGCCACAGGCCTCACCCACTTTGCGGCCGACTTCTGGTGATCCCGTAAAGGACACCATTGCGATATTCTTATCTTCGCAAAGCGCCGCGCCAACATCTGCTCCGCCTGGAACGATGTGCAAAAGATTGTCTGGCAGGCCAGCCTCTTCAAACGCGCGTGCAATGATAACACCGCCCGTGATCGGCGTGCGCGGATCAGGTTTGTGCACCACGGCATTACCCGTAGCCAAAGCCGCAGCAATGGCGCGGATCGACAAGATCAAAGGAAAGTTGAACGGAGAGATTACACCCACAACGCCATGCGCCACGCGGATCAGCTCTTCGGTCGCGTCGCGACCATCAACAGACTTCAAAATCTGTTTGGTATCTTCAGTTGCTGCATCCGCCGCTGCACGCACAAAGCCCGCGCCGTGTTCGATTTCGATGCCAGCCTTAGGTGGGATAGACCCGCTTTCGCGAATGATCCAAGGCATCAGCTCTTCGGTGTTGGCCTGCATAATGTCGGCCGCTTTGTTCAAGATAGCTGCTCGATGCGCAGGATCGGTTGCTTCCCAAGCTGGTTGAGCCGCGGCTGCCGCTGCTGCCGCTTTGGCCACATCAGCCGCAGTCCCGCGTCCGATTTTTTCGACCAATGATCCATCGGCTGGGGCGGAAACGTCATCGACGCCGCCTGCCGCATCTGACCATCCGCCAGTGTAAATTTTACCCGACCAAGAAGCCGTGTCCAAGAATAGAGTTTGAGTGCCGTCCATTATTAATCCTCCCAATGTTGGCCGCATCAGAAAGCGTCTTCCTCCAAAGACATTCGCTTTCTTGCGTTGATGAAGAAACGCCTTAGATGAATCGGTCTCGCAACACGAATTATGAAAATTTGGAAAATTTAATTACAACATACTGAATTTATTATATTTTTATTGTCTTTAAAATGTGCAACTAATTTCATAATATTATGAAATCACTGCTGAAAGTTCATAAAATGATGAAACCCGATAATCGCGTCACCCTGTCAGAGGTCTCTCGCAAGGCCCCGCAGATTCTGCAACGCGGTGACAGTCACCTGCTCGAGGAAGGCTCTCCGCCAACATTAAATGACCTCGCAGGTTCACTCCAATTCGCCCTCGGGGATGGGCGCATTTGGATGAATGACGAACGTATGGTGTTGATGGAGACATCTACCTTAGGCGATCTTCGCGCCAGCATGATTGCGGAGATGGGTATGGACCGCACCCGCAAAAGCGTGATGGAGGTCGGTTGGAAACAAGGCGTTCACTACGCCAACCTCGTTAAGAAACGCTTTACCCAAGAAAACCTAACGGCTGCCCTTGCCGCTGGGCCACGCGTACACACGATGCAAGGTTTTGCAAAAGTCACAACACGCAGGTTTCAGTTTGATGCCGCGAAGAAAGAATACTTGGGCGAATTCTATTGGCACGACAGCGCCGAAGGCACGGAGCATTTCCGCAACTTCGGTGTCTGCGATTGCCCCGTGTGCTGGATGCAGGTCGCCGTGCCTTCAGGCTACACCAGCACGATCCTTGGCTATCCCGTGATCTTCCGAGAGATAGAATGCGTAGGGCAAGGTGCGCAACGCTGCCTTGTAATTGGGAAAGATGCAGAAAGCTGGGGCGAGGACCTGCCAGAGTTCGAGATCTTTGGTGTCAAAGCGCCGCAAAACCGTAAGGCGCAGCCTTGGGCCCCGCCAACCGATTTTGAAACCCAGCCGAGACAATCCACCAAACCTTCCGATGTGATCGGCCGATCTGCCGCAGTCTCGCGGGCTCGCCGCTTGATCCAGCAAGTCGCGCCCTATTCCGAACCGGTTTTGCTTTTGGGCGAAACGGGCACTGGCAAAGAACACTTTGCCCGCCACTTACATAGCTTGTCCGACACACCCAATTCACCTTTTGTGCCCGTTAACTGCTCCGCCTTCACTGGCACGACTGAAATGGAGCAGGACAGGTTGTTCGGGGAGAGCGGCGTGATCGCGCAGGTGGGCGATGGCACGCTGTTCCTCAACGACATCACCGCGCTTGCGCCCTCGTTGCAAGCGCGGCTTGCCCTTTTATTGACGACAGAAAAGCCGAGCTTTCGCATCGTTTCTGCAACGGGGGTTCAACCGCTCGACGCGGTGTCTGACGGGCGGATGCGGGCCGATCTACATTACGTTTTGTCGATCTTGCCCATCCAAGTCCCGCCCCTGCGGGACCGCCTTGACGATCTACCCGAGCTGATTGAACATTTCTTGGGACTGCACAGCAGCCGACATCAAAAGCAGGTCCAAGGGCTTTCAGCTTCTGTTTTCGACATGCTGTTGCGCTATGACTATCCAGGCAACCTGCGCGAACTGTCCAATATGATCGAACGCGGCGTGATTTATGCGGACGCCAGCGGGCTTATCGACATCAGCAACGTCTTTACGGGAATCGAAAAAGCACCACGGGCTGTGGGCCGTGTCGAAAGGGACGGCGATGTCTATCGCCCCAAATCCGTTTCTGATGTTCGGGGCGATCGCACATTCGAAGAAATGGAAGCGGGTGTCATCCTGCAAGCGCTAGACAAAAGCGACTGGAACGTCTCTGCCGCCGCTCGAAGCCTTGGGCTCACCCGAGCAAAACTTGACTACCGCATAAAGAAGTTCCGGTTACAGAACGAGAGTTGATATTTGAGGATTCGAGGTC
>CAYWIR010000114.1:0-7300 GCA_964458375.1 uncultured Neptunicoccus sp. | reverse complement strand
TGCGATTGCACTTTGCGCATTGCACCGATCAATTCCTTTGGGCCCGCAGCATACCCAATGCGCCATCCCGTCATTGCATAGGCTTTGGACACACCGTTCACAGTCAACGTACGATCATACAATCGAGGCTCCACTTGTGCAGGCGTGCAAAACTCAAAATCCCCATAAGCAAGGTGCTCATACATATCATCGGTCATCACCCAAACATGGGGATGCCGCATCAAGACATCAGTCAGCTCTTTCAATTCTTCCCAGCTGTATCCAGCCCCTGAAGGATTGGAAGGAGAGTTGAAAATCAACCACTTGGTTTTTGGCGTAATTGCCGCTTCTAATTGATCTGCGGTCAATTTGAACTGCGTTTGAATGGATGTTTCCGCCACAACAGGCGTCCCACCAGCAAGCAGAACCATATCAGGATAAGACACCCAGAACGGGGCAGGGATCACCACTTCATCCCCGTCGTTCAACGTTGCCATCAGTGCATTGTACAACACTTGTTTGCCACCCGAAGACACAGAGACCTGATCTGGCGCATAGTCCAAATCATTGTCGCGCTTAAACTTGTCGCAAATCGCTTGCTTCAGTTCCACAATCCCATCAGGCGCTGTATATTTCGTACGCCCTGCATCCATGGCCGCTTTTGCAGCGTTCTTAATATTGTCAGGGGTGTCAAAATCAGGCTCGCCCGCGCTCAGGGCAATCACATCACGCCCTGCTGCTTTTAATTCGGTGGCCTTTGCAGAAATCATGATCGTCGGTGAAGGCTTCACCCGCTCCAGCGTTTTGGACAAAAAGTCTGACATAGCGGTAGTTCTCCCCTTACCTTCGCGGCATATCTAAAAGCGGCTATCACATGACGCAAGGAAAACCCGTGCTCCACCCCTTGCTTAACACCATATTGCCTTCTAAACCGTTGCCATGAACCAGCCAGTTCCCGAAAACGAACCCCACGAAACCCGTTTGCGCCGCTTGCGTATGCGCTCTTGGCGGCGTGGCATGAAGGAAATGGATCTGATTCTTGGGGAATTTGCGGATACCGCTCTACGCGATCTAAGCCTCGAAGACTTGAACGCCCATGAAGCGCTGATGGATGAGCCGGACCAAGAGCTCTATGCGTGGATCAGTGGTGCGGCCCCCACACCTGACGTGTTCAAACCCGCAATTGAGCGAGTTTTAGCTAATATGTCGTCGAAAACGCCTTTAGTTTCTTAAAAAACCCGTCCCACTTAACCTCTTGTTTCTGTTTTTGCTTCAAATCTGCCTAAGACAGCTTTGGCGGAGAAAAAGAAATGAGCATTCACACAGCGGTTGAAACGCAGGACGGGCACGATCAGGGTCAGGATCAAGGGGCGGAGTTTTTGGGATCTTATCTCGAAACTTTGTCCATGGTTGAAAGGCTGCATCGCCTTTTGCTTGATGTGATCAAAGATGAATTTGAACGACTGGGCTTGTTAGACATCAATTCAGTGCAGGCGCTTTTGCTTTTCAATATTGGCGAAAACGAGGTTACGGCAGGGGAATTGAAATCTCGCGGTTACTATCAGGGGTCCAATGTGTCCTATAACCTTAAAAAACTCGTTGAATCTGGATATATGCACCACCACCGCTGCGAAATTGATCGCCGCGCTGTGCGTGTCAAACTCACCGCGAAAGGGCGCGAAATTCGCGGCATCGTGGCCGAACTGTTTCAACGGCACGCTGGGGGCATGATTGGCCAAGACGTCATTGGAGAAGTCGGGCTGCAAAACATCAACGCCGTTCTGCGCCGGGTCGAGCGGTACTGGACCGATCAAATTCGCTACATCTACTAAAACGCGCAATCCCCTCCACAAATAGCCTCATGTTCTCTTCGACATGGGGCTTTTTGCTGTTTGGGGCTTAACACAATATAAACTTAACATGCGGCGTTTTGTGAACTAACGTCTGTGCCAACCTTTGCGTAAACAGCTTCTACTGTAGCCTGCCGGGACACGAGACTAATGAACTACGATCAGCACATCGACAATGCACTCAACCGTTTGCACGAAGAGGGCAGATACCGTGTGTTCCAAAACATTCGCCGAAAAAACCAACAGTTTCCAAATGCGATATGGACTAAACCCGATGGGGAAACAAAAGACATTACGGTCTGGTGCGGCAATGATTACCTCGGCATGGGGCAACATCCTGTGGTGTTGGATGCCTTGAAAGACGCGGCCGATCTGGCTGGGGCTGGCTCTGGTGGCACACGCAACATTTCGGGCAACACAACCTTTCATCACCAGCTGGAAACGGAACTTGCGGACCTGCACAACAAAGAACGTGCCGTTGTGTTCACCTCTGCCTACAACGCGAATGAAGCAACCCTGTCCGTTCTGCCAAAACTGTTCCCTGGCCTGATTATCCTGTCTGATGCATTGAACCATGCCTCCATGATCGAAGGCATCCGCCACGGGTTTTGTGAAAAGCACGTGTTCCGCCACAACGATGTGGCGCACTTGCGCGAACAGCTTGAAAAACTTCCCGAGGATGCTCCAAAGCTCATCGCATTTGAATCGCTCTATTCCATGGATGGTGACTTTGGTCCTATCGCTGAAATTTGCGACTTGGCTGACGAATTTAACGCCCTAACATACATCGACGAGGTCCATGCAGTGGGGCTCTATGGACAGCGTGGCGGCGGTATCACAGAACGAGACAACCTCTCGCATCGTATTGATATCATTAACGGAACGCTCGCCAAAGCATACGGCGTCATGGGCGGGTACATTGCGACAAGCGATAAATTGGCCGACGCAATCCGCTCTTATGCGCCAGGCTTCATCTTCACCACATCTTTGCCGCCTGCCGTGGCCGCTGCTGCCGCTGCGTCTGTGTCTCACTTGAAATCTGACACCAGCCTGCGCGATGCGCACCAAGCCAAAGCGAAGCAGTTAAAAGAGCGCCTGCGCGCCCTGAACTTGCCGCTCGATGATCATGGCAGCCACATTGTCCCTGTTCACGTCGGCGACCCAGTGAAGTGTAAAATGCTGTCAGATATGCTGCTCGACGAACATGGTATCTATGTCCAACCGATCAATTTCCCAACCGTGCCGCGCGGCACAGAACGCTTGCGGTTTACACCGTCCCCTGTGCACACGGATGCGATGATTAATCATCTGGTTGAAGCCCTCGATGGGCTTTGGCAACAGTGCGCACTCAACCGTATGGATATGACCGCCTAACGCCTTTAGCTGCCCATGCTAGTCCATTGAATCTGGCGTTTTTTCGCCAGAATCTGCCACTTTTTGAAAGTACAGAAAAATCAAGGGCAGGGGTCTACAAATGTAGTTCCATGTGGTATCACTGCAATCAAATAAACGATTGAACGAATCAATCGTGCGCTGAGGCAAACGCGCGCAGTACGAAGAACCGGACACAAGGGGTCACACAGGTTCAATGGAAAACGGGTTGGGAAATCAAGGGCCACGCGGCTTTGACAACTTCGAGGTAACACTCGGAGACCAAATGCGTGGAGAGCGTGCGACGCTCGGAAAATCCCTTCTGGATGTCCAACGTGATCTGCGGATCAAGGCGACCTATATCTCTGCCATCGAAAACTGCGACCCGTCTGTATTTCAAACTTCTGGCTTTATTGCAGGGTACGTGCGGTCCTATGCGCGTTACCTCGACATGGACCCAGACGAATGCTTCCTGCGCTTCTGCGAAGAAAGCGGCTTTAACGGCGTCCACTCTGATTTGAAATCTGGGTCGCTGGCGACAAAATCTGCTGCCTTGCTGCAAACACCCGTGCGACCTGCCTACGCAGATCCGATCGCACGCCCGCGTATTCCGATCACCCCGCAATCCGCTGGTGTGTTAAGCAACTTTTCTCCGTCCGCACTTGGGTCCGTCCTTGTGCTGGCCTTTTTGGTAATTGGCCTTGGCTACGGCAGCTGGACCGTCCTTCAAGAAGTGCAGCGCGTTCAATTTGTGCCTGTAAACCAAACACCTGGCGTCACGTCTGAAATTGCGGGCCTGCCAGAAGAGGCCGCATCGCAACAAGATACGGTTGTCGGCATCCGCCCAACCACGCCTTTGCAAACGTCAAATCTTGACCAACTCTATCGGCCACAAGAACTCGAAGTGCCGCAAATGGTTGCCCGTGACGCACCAATTGCTTCCATCGACGCAGGGAGCCTCGGTGCCTATGCGGATCAACAACCGCCGAGCTTGGCAGCGGTTCAAGACTCCACCTCATCTGAACAAACGACCCCACGTGTTGTCGCCGAAGGCCCACCACCTGTGGACCTCGTTGCGCTAAAGGCTGCTTGGGTTCGTGTTTATTTCGAAGATGGCTCCGTGTTGTTTGAAAAAATCTTAGATGCTGGTGAAAGCTACCGTCTTCCAGCGGACGTCGAAAACCCCCTGCTTCGGGCGGGCAATGCGGGTGCAGTCTTCGTAAAAGTAGGCAGTGTGGCGCATGGTCCTGTCGGCAATCCAGGCGGCGTTGTCCGCGGTGTTCCGCTTGATCGGGAAAACGTAACCAGCACCATCGCGCTGGCCACCGATTTCGTGCAGCCAACCTCTCCTCCACTCAATCTGGAAGAGCTGAACCGCATCGACAGCGACTCGGCGATTGTGGACGCTGGCTCGAACTGATCTGGCCCATTGCGCCCCTTGTCCAACTGCTTCACACTGCCCAAATAACGTTACACATACACCTTTGATGGAACCGTCATGTCGTTGAATCACGTCCGCCCTTGGCGCAATATATATCGCCGTAAATCCCGTCAAATCATGGTCGGCAATGTGCCTGTCGGTGGCGATGCGCCGATCACAGTGCAGACAATGACAAACACGCTCACCCATGATGCGTCCGCCACGATCAAACAGATCATTGCATGTGCGGATGCAGGTGCGGATATCGTGCGCGTGTCCTGCCCAGATGAAGCATCGACCAAAGCCATGAAAGAAATCTGCGCAGAAAGCCCTGTGCCCATCGTCGCAGATATTCATTTCCACTACAAACGGGGCATCGAAGCCGCCGAAGCAGGGGCGGCGTGTCTGCGCATTAACCCTGGCAACATCGGCTCACCCGACCGCGTTAAAGAAGTGATCAAAGCCGCCCGCGATCACAACGCCTCTATCCGCATTGGCGTTAATGCAGGTTCACTCGAAAAACATCTGCTTGATAAATACGGAGAGCCTTGCCCCGATGCGATGATCGAAAGCGGCATGGATCACATGCGCATTCTTCAAGACAACGACTTTCACGAATTTAAGATCAGCGTCAAAGCGTCTGATGTGTTCATGGCCACCGCCGCCTATCACGGTTTGGCCGAAGCCTGCGATGCACCTATTCATCTTGGCATCACAGAAGCAGGCGGTTTGACCTCTGGCACCATTAAATCCTCAATCGGATTGGGTGGGTTGCTTTGGGCTGGCATTGGCGACACGTTGCGCGTCTCTTTGTCCGCCGATCCAGTAGAAGAAGTCAAAGTCGGTTTTGAAATCCTCAAATCCCTTGGCCTGCGCCACCGTGGCGTGAACATCATTTCCTGCCCCAGCTGCGCACGCCAAGGGTTCGACGTGATCAAAACAGTGGAAACACTGGAAAAGCGGCTTGAACACATCAAAACGCCGATGTCCCTGTCCATCATCGGTTGCGTGGTGAATGGCCCAGGTGAAGCATTGATGACAGACGTTGGTTTTACAGGCGGCGGCGCTGGGTCTGGCATGGTCTATCTGGCAGGCGCACAAAGCCACAAATTGTCCAACGATCAAATGGTTGAACACATTGTCGAACAAGTAGAGACGAAAGCCGCTGAAATCGAAGCAGCTAATGCAACGGATCAAGCTGCCGAATAAACTCAAATACGAAAGGCGTTTAAGATGCTGACATGGATTTTACTCGCTCTCATTGTTGGAATGCTTCTGTGGGTGCGCGTGGCCCCAACGGACGCGGATCAATGGCATGTGGACCCTGAAACGGTTCAAAAGGGCATGCGCCCCAATCAATACTTGATGCGTGATGGTGCGGATGCTGACAGCCTGATTTTTGATATGAAACCATCTGACTTGGCCGCAAAAATAAACGAAATCGCGTTGTCCCAGCCCCGCACTGTTGTCCTTGCGGGCACTCCAGCAGACAGCCATGTCACATACATGCAGCGCAGCAAGCTCATGGCCTATCCCGACTATATCTCTGTCAAAGTCACAGCCGAAGAGGGCGGAAAATCCCGCCTGTTTATCTACTCCCGATCCCGTTTTGGCCGTTCTGACTTAGGCGTGAATAAGGCCCGCATCAGAGCTTGGATTGCTGCCCTCAAACCCGTCGCGCTGTGAAAACAGGCATGTCGTGCCCGTTTCACGCCACATCGGATTGTTCAGCGACATTTCGCATCGCGCAGTAAAGCTGCGACCATCCACATACATGCAGATTTCTTGTCCCAACTCGATACGAGCGCCCGTTTTATCCGTGCAATAACAGTCAGGCCACTTCACATCCGCGTTGTCGGCCAGTGCTGGCAAACCAAGGCCAGCGATCAGGAAACCAGTGAAAAACACATGTCTCATACCCATAGCAAAGCACAAAACAGAGGAATTGTCACTTAATCCTTGACCCGAACCGTCCCAAGGGCGATTTCATTCCCATGATCCCAATAGACAAACTTGAACAAATCAAACAACGTTTCGCCTACCTAGAGGCGAAGATGTCGGCGGGCAGCGCAGGTGATGATTTTGCCGCTCTGTCCAAAGAATACGCGGATTTGCGCCCCGTCGTTGAAAAAATTCAATCCTATCAAACGCTTCTTGAAGACATTGCCGAAGCCCAAGACATGATGTCTGACCCCGAAATGAAAGAGCTGGCCGCTGAAGAATTGCCAGGCTTGCAGGCGGCACTTCCAGACTTGGAACATCAGGTGCAACTGACCTTGATCCCCAAAGACGAAGCCGATGAACGCTCTGCCATCCTTGAAATTCGCCCTGGCACAGGCGGCGACGAAGCTGCACTTTTCGCAAGTGAGCTGTTGGGCATGTATCAACGCTACTCTGAAAAGGCGGGTTGGAAGTTTGATGTGATGGAACACAGCGCCACCGAACTCGGCGGTTTGAAAGAAGCGGTTGTGAACGTCAAAGGGCAGGGCGTTTTTGCTCGCCTGAAATTTGAAAGCGGCGTCCACCGTGTGCAACGTGTCCCCGTCACCGAAAGCGGCGGCCGCGTGCACACATCAGCCGCAACCGTTGCCGTTCTGCCAGAGGCCGAAGACGTGGACATCGATATACCAGCCACAGATATCCGCATCGACACAATGCGCGCATCAGGGTCTGGCGGCCA
>CAYWIR010000113.1:0-7315 GCA_964458375.1 uncultured Neptunicoccus sp. | reverse complement strand
GAATGCCTGTCGTTTACTTGGGCGCAAAAACGGGCCGCGATGGCGTCGGTGGCGCAACAATGGCCTCTGCCGAATTTGACGACACAATCGAAGACAAACGCCCCACCGTACAAGTCGGCGACCCGTTCACCGAAAAGCGCCTTATGGAAGCCACGCTAGAACTTATGGCCACAGGCGCCGTGATCTCTATCCAAGACATGGGCGCTGCGGGTCTCACCTGTTCTGCTGTCGAAATGGGCGACAAAGGCGACCTTGGCGTGCGCCTCAACCTTGAAGACGTGCCAATCCGCGAAGACAACATGACAGCCTATGAAATGATGCTGTCCGAAAGCCAAGAGCGCATGTTGATGGTTCTCAAACCCGAACTTGAGGCCGAAGCCAAAGCCGTGTTTGACAAATGGGACCTCGATTTCGCGATCGTGGGCGAAACCATTGCCGAAGATCGTTTCCTTGTGATGCACAACGGCGAAGTAAAGGCGGATCTGCCGCTGAAAGCCCTGTCAGGCACCGCCCCAGAATACGACCGCCCTTGGGTCGAAACACCTGCCGCCGCACCACTGGAAAACGCCCCAACTGTGGATGCAGGCGAAGCCCTGCTCGCACTCGCCGCGTCCCCTAACTATGCGTCCCGCGCTTGGGTCTACGAACAGTACGACACGATGGTCATGGCCGATACGGTCAAACGCCCTGGCATGGATGCTGGCGTTGTGCGCGTGCACGGCACCTCCAAAGCGCTCGCCTTCACATCTGACGTAACCCCTCGGTATTGCAAAGCAAATCCATTTGAAGGCGGCAAACAAGCCGTGGCCGAAGCCTACAGAAACCTCTGCGCCACTGGGGCAAAACCGCTGGCCACAACGGACAACATGAACTTCGGCAACCCCGAAAAACCAGAAATCATGGGCCAATTTGTTGGCTGTATCAAAGGCATCGGCGACGCGGTCGCCGCGCTCGACATGCCCATCGTGTCAGGCAACGTATCGCTCTATAACGAAACAGATGGCACAGGCATCTTGCCTACTCCTACCATTGGCGCTGTCGGCTTGATGACCGACCTTGATCAATTGATTGGCACGGCACCGAATGACGGCGACAGCATCGTCCTTCTTGGCACCACCACAGGCCATCTTGGCCAATCCGCACTGTTAAAAGAGCTGTTCAACCGCGAAGACGGCGATGCACCACATGTGGACCTAAAGGCGGAATGGGCCGCAGGTGAATTGGTTCGCACACTTCAATCTGGCAAATCCATCACGGCCGCACATGACTTATCGGATGGTGGCCTCGCCCTTGCAGCGGCGGATATGGCGCTTGCAGGCAACGTTGGCATAACCCTAAAGGACGGCAACACAGGCTGGTTCTTTGGCGAAGACCAAGCACGCTACCTGATCGCCACGTCAAACCCAGACGTCGTACTGGCCGCAGCCAATGCCGCAGGCGTTCCCGCCGAAGTGATTGGCACAGCCACAGGTGATACGCTATCCTTGGGCGCAACACAGGTGGCCTTGTCTGATCTGCGCACTGCGTTCACAACGGGCCTCCCCAAAGCCGTCGCCTAACCCGCAGCAAAGGAACACACTATGCCTATGTCCGCCCCCGAAATCGAAACTTTGCTGCGTGAAACATTCCCAGACGCGGAAATCACCGTCCAAGGGGACGATGGTGTCCACATGGCGGCACACATCGTCGCCAAAGAATTCGCAGGCAAAAACCGTGTTGCCCAACAACGCATGGTCTATGCCGCGCTAAAGGGCAAAATGGACGGCCCTGCAGGCGAACTTCACGCACTGGCGCTCACAACCAAAGCACCTGAATGACAGACGCCACCGTCATAGTCCTGTTGTTGGTGCTGATCCCCCTGCTGATCATCGCCATAGCAGTTATGGCCCTGCGTCTGCGCGCCGCTGTCAAACGGGATCGTCCCCCGAACGATCAGACATGACCTTTCTTATCAGCCTCCTGATCTTCACCGCTTGCGTTTGGATACTCTTGGTTCGCTCCAAAATGCGCGGCGACACGCTTGACCAAGAACAGTCGCATCGCAACGGGTCCAGCGCGATCCATGCGAACACATCCGAAGCAGGCCATTCCCACACCTATTATGTGACCAAAGACCAGGACGCTTACGCCAAAATCTTTATACCACGAGGCAAATAAGCCCCAAGGATACCCCCATTGTATTCTTGCGCGGCCTTGATATATCTCAAAGCAACGCAGGACCCTGATGCCTGACCCGAAAAGGAGCTTTCCAATGACCGACGCAAACGCGCAAATCCAAGAAACCGTTGATGGCAACGATGTTGTTCTCTTTATGAAAGGCACATCTTCCATGCCGCAATGTGGGTTTTCGTCCCGCGTGGCTGGGGTTTTAAACTACATGGGCGTGCAATTTGCCGATGTGAACGTGCTGGCAGATGATGAAATCCGCCAAGGCATCAAAGATTACTCCGATTGGCCAACCATCCCACAACTCTACGTCAAAGGAGAGTTCGTGGGCGGCTGTGACATCATCACAGAAATGACGCTGTCGGGTGAATTAGATACGCTTTTCACAGAAAACGGCGTCTCTTTTGACAAAGACGCCGCTGACAAAATTCGCGAAGCAAACGGATAACAAGCCAGACTTCATTCTGACTGTAGAAAAGGCTGGTTTATCCAGCCTTTTTTAATGTCGCAGCCACCGCTTCGACCTGACCAACCATGTCTTTCATAGCCGACACAGCCGCATCACGGACTTGTGCCGCTTCATTGGCCTCGGCTTGTACTTCGGCCAATTGCGCTTTTACTTCGGCCAGCTCTGCTTGCGCATCGCTCAACTGATTGGCGGATTTCTTTGCACGTTTCGCAGCACCAGCATCGACACCGTCCCCAGATTTCAATTGATCTTCAAGGCTCGCAGTTTTATCCGCCAGCATCAAACCCGCCATCAACAACATGCGTGTTTCAGGCATCCGCCCCAGGGCTTCGTTCAAAGCACCCGCTTCGGCATCAAGCATACCCGCGGCAGAATGCAAAAAATGCTCTTCACCTTCGCGGCACGCCACTTCAAATTCACGTCCACCGATTGAAATTTTTACTTCGGCCATCTTATGCGCCCTCCACCAGCGGGGTTAATCGGGCAAGAATGCCATTTACTTCTGCCAGATCCACGTCCCGCTGCGCTTTGATCTGCTCTAATTGTGTTTCCAAAGACTGATTGATCAACTCAGGGTCGCCCACGTTTTCTTCATTCGCTTTGCGAAGACTCGTGTTCAACTTCTTGAGATGTTTGTTGTATTGTTTGGTCTTGGCCAAGTCTTCTTCATGCGCTGCCCGCGCCTTGTCTAACGCATCAATCTGCTTAGACATCTCCGTGTGGCCCGTTTCAGCCGCACTCGTTTTCTCGGCCAATTCTTTTTCCAGTGCTTCCACACGTGCCCGCGCCGTTTTCAGCGCATCAGCCGCAGATGCCGCTTCATCTTGCGCCGTTTTTGTGGCCTTGGCCGCTGTGGCCAAATCAGTGGTGAGCTTGTTCACCTCTGCTGGATCCGCACCCCCTACAGATGCACCTTCAATAATCGCAATTGCTGCGTCCAAGCGCGCTTGAATTTTTGGAAATTGTGTCATGTTTTCACCCACTGCTCGTCCGAATAGGCACAATGTGCCGCATTCGAATCAATTTTATTGTCGCAATATGATCATTTTCTTAGTGTAAAAACAATTCGCTGCAAAAGAAAGCTGATGTAAACGGCTTTCCTCCGCTTGACCCCCATTGCTGAGTTGCTATCACAAGGCCATCAAACGCCGAGTGCGAAACCCCAAGAAAGGGCTTTTTGTGGATATTTCAGATTTAAAAACCAAACACCCAGAGCATTGGAAAAACGCTGCCGCGCTGCGGATTTTGGCCGCAGACGCGGTTCATGCAGCAGCATCAGGCCACCAAGGCATGCCAATTGGCATGGCGGACGTTGCAACTGTCCTGTTCGAAAAACACCTGAAGTTTGACGCGAAAAACCCAGATTGGCCTGATCGCGACCGTTTTGTTTTGTCTGCGGGCCACGGCTCAATGTTGATCTACGGCCTGCTGCACCTAAGCGGCTACGAAGACATGACCATGGACGAAATCCGTAACTTCCGTCAGTGGGGCGCAAAAACAGCGGGTCACCCAGAATACGGCCACGCCAAAGGCATCGAAACAACCACAGGTCCTCTTGGCCAAGGCATCGCAAATGCCGTTGGCATGGCCATGGCAGAACAATCCATGATGGCGCGCTACTCCAAAAAGGTTGTGGATCACCACACTTACGTCATCGCAGGCGATGGCTGCTTGATGGAAGGTGTCAGCCACGAAGCAATCGGTTTGGCAGGCAAGCAAAAGCTCGGCAAACTCATCGTGCTTTGGGATGACAACAACATCTCTATCGACGGCGAAATCTCTATCTCAGACGTTACCGACCAACAAAAACGCTTCAAAGCTGCCGGTTGGTCTGTGTTTGAATGCGATGGCCACGATCCAGTTGCCATTGACGAGGCGATCACAGCCGCCAAAAACACCAACACACCGTCCATGATTGCCTGCAAAACCACCATTGCAGTGGGCGTTGAAGGTGTCGCCAACACCAACAAAGGCCACGGCTATGCGATCAAAGACGATCAATTGGCTCAAATGCGCGCCTTTTACGATTGGCCCTACCCAGCATTTGAAATCCCAGCAGATGTAAAATCCGCTTGGGAAGCCATTGGCACACGCGGCGCGTCTGAACGCGAAGCCTGGGAAGAGCGTATGTTAAGCTTGTCTGAAAACCGCCAAGCAGACTTTAAGCGCGTTGTTGCTGGGGAACCGCACAAACGCCTCTCCGCAGTGATCAAACAGCTTAAACGCAAGATTTCCGAAGAGCAGCCTAAAAAGGCGACACGCGCTTCCAGCCAAATGGCACTCGAAGTGATCAACCCAATCATGAAAGAAACCATGGGCGGATCTGCGGACCTGACAGGATCAAACAACACCCTCACCGAAGGTTTGGGCTGGTTTGACGATGACAACCGCAAAGGTCGCCACGTGGCCTACGGCATCCGCGAACACGGTATGGCGGCAGCCATGAACGGTATGGCCCTACACGGCGGCGTTCGCCCCTACGGCGGTACATTCATGTGCTTCACAGATTACGCTCGTCCATCCATGCGCCTAGCTGCGTTAATGCAAATCCCAACCGTTTTCGTGATGACCCACGATTCCATCGGCTTGGGCGAAGATGGTCCAACGCACCAACCTGTGGAACACTTGGCAATTTCTCGCGCGACACCAAACACTTACGTGTTCCGTCCAGCCGACACCGTTGAAACGGCCGAAGCATGGGAATTGGCGATGTCTTCCCAGAAAACACCATCCGTTCTCTCCCTCACCCGTCAGGGCGTGGCCACCGTTCGCACCAAACACACGAACAAGAACCTTACCGCCCAAGGCGCCTATGTTCTGGCGGATGCTGAAGGCAAACGCCAAGCGATCATCATGGCCACAGGCTCCGAAGTGGAAATCGCCATGGAAGCCCGTGACAAACTGCAAGCCATCGGTATTGGTACGCGCGTTGTGTCCATGCCGTGCTGGGAACTGTTTGAAGAACAGGACGAAAGCTATCGTCGCCGCGTGCTTCCAGGCGGCCCAGTGCGTGTCGCAGTCGAAGCTGCAGTGCGCATGGGCTGGGATAAATGGCTCACAGGCGAGCGTGGCAAAGCCAACAAAGCCGATTTCGTCGGCATGGACAGCTTTGGTGCTTCCGCCCCAGCAGAAGAGCTTTACTCCAACTTTGGCATCACCGCAGATGCCGTAGCAGAGCGCGTAAAGAACCTGCTTTAACGATAACATTCTGCTTTAACGTTAACATTTAACGTTTCCATAACGCCCGATGGTTTCCATTCGGGCGTTATGCGTTTACGGCCTGCTGTAATTCAGCGCACTCCCCGCGTAACACGTGTATCTAAGGAATATGGTAATGGTTCTCAAAGTTGGTATTAATGGCTTCGGTCGCATCGGACGCTCCACACTGTCCCACATCATCGAAAGCGGTCGCGACGACATCCAAGTCGTAGCTATGAACGCAACTGGGCCCATTGAAACCACGGCACACCTGCTGAAATACGACAGTGTGCATGGCCGCTTTGCAGGCGATATCAAAGTCGAAGGCGATACAATGGACGTGGGCCAAGGCCCAATGCGTATGTTCTCAACCTATGACCCATCCGAGTTGGATTGGGATGGGGTCGACATCGTTTTGGAATGCTCTGGCAAATTCAACTCCAAAGAAGGCTCGCAAATCCATTTGGAACGCGGCGCAAAACGTGTGCTGATCTCTGCACCCGCTTCTAACGTAGACAAAACAGTGGTTTACGGCGTGAACCACGATTCTCTAACGTCAGAAGACCTGATCGTGTCTAACGCATCCTGCACAACCAACTGCTTGGCCCCTATCGCCAAAATCCTGAATGACGCCATCGGCATCGACAAAGGTTTCATGACAACGATCCACGCCTACACAGGGGATCAACCAACCCTCGATCGTCGCCACAAAGACCTCTATCGCGCACGCGCTGCTGCGATGTCCATGATCCCAACAACCACAGGCGCTGCTAAGGCTGTTGGCTTGGTGCTTCCAGAACTTGAAGGCCGCCTTGATGGCTCTGCCATCCGCGTCCCGACACCAAACGTGTCTGCGATTGATCTCAACTTCATCCCGACACGCCCAACATCTGTTGAAGAAATCAACAACGCGGTGCGCGAAGCCTCTAAAGGTGCGCTTAACGGTATTGTGGAATACGTGGATGAACCAACAGTCTCTATCGATTACACACACAACACACACTCTTCGAATTTCGCATCCTTGCAAACTACGGTTATGGGCGGAAACTTGGTTCGCATCTTGTCTTGGTATGACAACGAATGGGGTTTCTCTTGCCGTATGGCCGACACAGCAGTAGCAATGGGTAAACTCATCTGATGGGCTTGATCGCCCGTCACAAAAGCGGGCATCATCTTTTATGAACAATACGGTCGCAGTGATATTAGGTCTGTGCATTCTCGGATTGGTCATATTCGATTGGCGTGTAAATGATGCCGAGTACATCGTTTTGTGGGGCAAGCAATTGCTCCGCCTTATTGATTGGGTTGCCTTCTGGCGATAGGAAATAAAATGACTTGGAAAACACTCGACGCTTTTGATTTGACAGGTAAGCGGGTCTTAACGCGGGTCGATATCAACGTCCCAATGCAAGATGGCGTTGTAACAGATGCCACGCGCATTGAACGTATTGTCCCAACCGTCAAAGAAATCGTTGCCAAAGG
>CAYWIR010000112.1:0-7322 GCA_964458375.1 uncultured Neptunicoccus sp. | reverse complement strand
CCCGCGACCTGTTCGGTGAAACCTGCGGATTCCTAGGCGACGCGCTCAGCGAAGCAGGCATCGCAAACGACGATATTACACATCTGTTTTTCACCCACCTTCACCCAGATCACATTGCAGGGGCGCTGACCCAAGACGGCCAAGCCGTTTTTGAAAAGGCGCAGATGCTTGTCTCTGAAGCGGACCATGCATTTTGGTCAAAACAGGTCTTCACCGACGACACCCTGCAACAATGGCAGGGACTCGCACAGGCTTGCCTCGCCGCTTACGCAAACCGCTCCGAACAAATCAAAGGCGGCGACACGCTCATCAGCGGTGTCACCGCACACGATCTTGCAGGCCACACACCGGGCCACATGGGGTTCATCGCAAATGACGGCTCAGACAGCTTCGTCCACACAGGCGATATTGCCCATGCCCAAACCTTACAGTTCACAAATCCAGACATCGGCATCGCCTTTGATATCGATATGGACGCCGCACGAGAAACCCGTAAAAAGACACTAGATATGATCGCAACAGACGGCATGAAACTGTCTGGCGGTCACATGCTCCAACCCAACATCGGCACGCTAGAACGCGCTGGCCGTGGCTACACTTTCATCAAAGGGTAATTCATGCAAAATCAATCCGTTATCATCACAGGCGCCAGCCGTGGCATCGGCGAAGCCGCCGCACGCAAATTCGCCGCATTGGGTGCCAAAGTGCTCTTGTGCGCCCGCTCCAGCGATGACATCGACCGCATCGCAGGTGAAATCAACGCAAGCGGCGGAACCGCCCTTGCTCTCGCCACCGACGTTGCGGACTACGATCAAGTTCAGGCAGCCATCGACCTTGCACAATCAGAATTTGGCAGCGTCGATGTCCTGATCAACAACGCAGGGATGTTGGAACCTGTCGAACGCCTCGAACACGCCACCGTGGACGCATGGGACAAAATCATCGATGTAAACGTCAAAGGCGTTTTCTACGGTATGCGCGCAGCCGTGCCTGTGATGAAAGCCGCAGGTGGCGGCACAATCATCACCATTGGCTCAGGGGCCGCAACATCAACACTCGAAGGCTGGTCGCACTACAACACGTCCAAGGCTGCGGTGCATCATCTGTCCGCCTGCTTGCACGGCGAAGAAGGCGCAAACGGCATCCGTGCCATGATCCTATCCCCTGGCACAGTCGCCACCGAAATGCAGCGCATCATCAAACGATCAGGCGTGAACCCGGTGTCCACCTTAGAATGGGAAGATCACCGTCCCCCAGAAACAATCGCCGATACGCTGGCTTGGATGTGCACATCCGACGCCGATGGATACCTCGGCCAAGTGGTTGCACAAAGCAGCCCAGAAATCCTGAACCGATTGGGCCAAAAATGATCGACGTCACCAACACAAACGGCCAATGGCGCATCACGCTGAACCGCCCTGACAAAGCCAACGCTTTGACCCCTGCCATGCTGGCTGAAATCGCCGATATTGCCGCCAAGGCCCACGCCGACCCCGACCTGCGCACCTTCGTCATAACGGGCGCAGGCGACCGCGTGTTCTGCGCTGGCGCGGACGTGTCAAACGGCGAAGACATGTTTGAATTCACCCGCGATCAGGTCTGGGTGGATGCCTCTCAAAACATCGCGGATCTGCCGTGCCTCACCATTGCGGCGCTGAATGGAACACTGGCGGGCGGCGGCTTTGCCCTCGCACTCGCCTGCGACATGCGTATCGCCACACCGCAGGCAAAGTTCTTCTACCCCGTCCTAAAACGCGGCTTCCTGCCCCAGCCCAACGATGTGCACCGCATGGCCGCCCTTATCGGCCCCGCCCGCGCAAAACTGATCCTTATGGCGGGTCAAAAACTCTTGGCAGACGAAGCACTCAACATCGGCCTCATCGACCGCATCGTAGAGCTATCAGACTTCGACGAGGTCCTCGCCTCCATGACCCTAGACGCCGCCGCCGCAAAACCCCAAAGCATCGCCGCCATCAAACGCCTGTTCGATGATCTCTCGGCGGAAGAGCTAAACGACTGCTACGAAGCCGCCTATTTCGACAACGCAGACGCAATCACAAAAATTACAGGACGGTAAAGGCAAGTCTTGCCTATGCCTTGAGATACATTTCTCTGATTAGAGCTTCCCTGTCCTTGATCCCAAGATCAAGGACTAGCAGCTTACGAAGCGGCTTGTTGGCATAGGACAAAATTGCATCAAATTTGGCAAACCTTATAACCTCTTCCAAACTTTCATTTTCATGCCAAGTAGTCATAACAAACTGTTGGTCTGGAACCTCTCGAAACTCAAACGCTTCCAAAACCGCTTGGTCAACGGCATCGTCCCAAAGTGAGCAGTCCAAGCCCCAAGCCATCATGTAAAGACACCCACTTTCAACGAGCTTTCGGCTGGCCCTCTCCCGCTCATCCGGGCTAACGGCCCTGTCGATCAACACCAAGCATCTGTATTCCTTGATGTCCTTAGGAATCGAAATTACAGCGTCCCTTGGGGACAATTCGTAGATCACCATAGCAAACTACCAATCAAACTGGATGCAGTGGCAGTGCCGTTGTTTCCTTCACCTGCTCCATCACAAAACTTGCAGACATATCGGATACCTTCACCTTCGCGATGAAGCGTTTGTAAAACGCATCGTACTCCGCCATATCCGCCACCTGTATGTGCAACAAATAGTCGAGATCACCCGTCATACGGTATGCCCCCGTGATCTGCGGCATCATGCGAACGGCGCTGGCAAACTGGTCCATCCATTCCGCATCATGGTTGTCCGTGCGCACCTGCACAAACACCGACAGCTTCAACCCCAGCTTCATCGGATCAAGCAGCACCACACGCCCCTTGATCCAGCCCTCCTCCTCCATCATCTTAATCCGCCGCCAACAGGCATTGCGCGACAGGTTCACCTGCTCGGACAGCGCATCAAGCGGTTGATCCGCGTCCTTTTGCAGAATTTCGAGAATTCGGATGTTTATGGGATCAAGTTTCATGCAGCCAGCAATACCGCAGGACACTGTCCCACAACAAGACCAAAACTGTGACAGGCTCGGCCCTTCACGTTTCACCCATGCTCTGCCTCCTCCGTCACTTAGGCCTCTTTGAATGAAAATCATTGGCCCATTTGCCCACCCTCCATGACACCCATAGTCATTCCCGCCATTTCTGTTTAGAAGGTGACACAGCGCAAATGGGGTGCGCGTCATGTCTTGCGGATTAAGGGTAACCCTATGAATTTCGATCATCCAATGGTGCAAACCTTACTCGAATACTGGATCATGGGGCGTGACCTCGCACTTGGCTGGCTAACCAGCCCTGCTGCTTGGTCTCAGTTTGGCCTCCTAGTGGTCGCGTACTTCGCTGCGAAATACGCCGCGAAAAGGCTCGAACCAGTCCTGAATCACCTGCTGACACCCCCAGCGGACCAAGAAAACATCATCGCCACATCGCGCCGCTTTGTGTTGATCTTCTTGCCACTCCTCCTCCCTTTGCTCGCCTATGCCTTCACAGGCATCGGTGAACAAATCACACGTTCCCTCTTTGGTTCGGGCGCCGTAATCGCCTTCGGTAAACGCCTGTTTATTCTGCTAGCCGCGCGTCTGGTTGTGAACGAAATCATCTACGATCCGTTCCTAAAACTGATCGGCAAATACATCCTCATGCCCTTTGCCGTGCTCTATGCTCTCGGCATCCTCGACCCAACACTTCTGTACCTAGAAGAGTTCATCATCGGCGTCGGCAACATCAAATTCTCGGCTCTGTCGATCATTCGCGGCGTGACCTTTGGGTCGGTCCTGTTCTGGCTTGGCAGCTGGTCTAACACCCAGTCCGCCTCCTACATCAAGACCCAAGAAGAAATGCGCCCAGCCATGCGCGAACTGGCGTCCAAAGCCATTGAAATGGTCATCTTCGGCACCGCCTTCCTCTTGTTGATGAACATCATGGGCATCAACCTTTCATCCCTCGCCATCCTGTCAGGTGCGGTTGGTGTTGGTCTTGGTTTCGGTCTGCAAAAGATCGCTTCAAACTTTATCTCAGGCATCATCCTGTTGCTAGAAGGACAAGCCACGGTCGGGGATTACGTGTCACTGGACGGGGGCGAAACGGGCACCATCATCAAAATGACCGCCCGCGCCACGATCCTGGAAACTTATGACGGCCGCTGGATCGTAGTACCCAACGAAGATTTCATTATCACCCGCGTTGTGAACTACTCTGACAGCGGATCGGCCAATCGGTACGAGGCAGAGTTTTCAGTCTCCTATGACACCGACATCAACCTCATCCCCGACATTGTGGAAAAGGCAGTCGCCAACCACAAAGACGTTCTGTCCTCTCCCTACCCCCCAGATTGCGAACTGCGTGGGTTTGGGGACAACGGCATCGACTTCGCGGTCGAATTTTGGGTTGAAGGCATCGACGACGGTCAGAACAAATACACCTCAGACGTTCTGTTCATCATTTGGAACGCCCTTAAAGACAACGACATTAAAATCCCATATCCACAGCGCGTGGTGGAAATCAAAGGCGGGTTCCCGACATCTGCTAAATGACCACCGCTCTGGTCATCGGCGCAGGCCCCGCGGGTCTAATGGCCGCAGAAATGCTGGCGGACGACGGGCATTCTGTGCTGGTCACAGACGCCAAACCATCCGTGGGACGCAAGTTTCTGATGGCGGGAAAGTCGGGCTTGAACCTGACAAAATCCGAAAACTTCGACGCCTTTGTTGATGCCTACTCGAACTCTGCAAGTTGGTTGAAACCCAGTCTGCAAACCTTTGGCCCCAAACAGGTTATCGCATGGGCCGAAACTCTCGGCCAAGACACTTTCGTCGGCTCCACCCGCCGCGTCTTTCCAAAAACCATGAAAGCCTCGCCGCTGCTCCGCGCATGGCTGAACCGCCTATCAGACAAAGGTGTTCAGTTCCAAACCCACTGGCGGTGGTCCAACTGGAACGACACCACCCACACGTTCGAAACCCCCGAAGGCCAGAAAACCATCACACCAATCGCAACCGTCCTCGCGCTAGGCGGGGCAAGCTGGGCACGGCTCGGATCAGATGGGGCTTGGACAAGCCTTCTCGCCCAGCGCGGCATTGAAACCGCACCGTTTCAACCCTCCAACATGGGCGTCACCATGGATTGGTCGGCGCACATGGCACCTCATTTTGGCAAACCGCTAAAGAACATCGCCATGACCGTTGGCACAGACACCCGCAAAGGCGAATGCGTTCTGTCAAAATCAGGGCTCGAAGGCTCGCTTGTCTATCAATTCTCTGCCGCCCTGCGCGCTGGCAATCCAATGCACATAGACTTGCTCCCAGACCAAACAACAGACGCGCTTCAATCCCGCATCACCAAACAAGGGTCCAAAACCAGTCTTGCAAACATCCTGCGAAAATCGCTGAAACTCGACGCAGCAAAATCCGCTCTCGTCATGGAATTTGCACGAACCGTACCCCGCGCAGAACTTGCCAAAACGGTCAAAGCACTGCCTGTTCCCTACTCAGGCCTCGCACCGCTCGACGCCGCAATTTCCGTTGCGGGTGGCGTGCGGCAAGCAGACCTTACCCAAGACTTCATGCTCACATCAGCGGCAGGCACGTTTTGCGCAGGCGAAATGCTCGATTGGGAAGCGCCCACAGGCGGCTATCTCATCACCGCTTGCCTCGCAACTGGCCGCGCCGCTGGCTTAGCCGCTGCAAACTATATTAAGACGCTTTCCTAACAGCATCCGCACGCTGATACCCATCCCGCGCCAAACACCGTTTCACCAGTGCCCGCAGCGGTTTACTCTCAAACGGGAACCCTGCATTCCGTGCCCATCCCGCGCAATGCGTGAACAACAAATCAGGCAGCGTGCAGGTATCACCCATAAAGAACTCATTATCCCCGAGCCGCGCTTCAAGCGCATTCAGTGACCGCTCAAATTCCCACATCAGCACAGGCTTAATCTCTGGCGCGCGCTTGTCTTCAGGGTTCACAAAACTGTTCCGCGCCGCAGTCCACAACGCACCGTCAATTTCGTCACAAATAAACTGCGTGAAACTGTCTTGCTTGGCCCGTTCAATAGTGCCCGCTTTAAACGTCAGCCCACCATGTTTGTCCGCCAAATACTGCATGATCGCCACGGAATCGATGATCACATCATCCCCGTCCTTTAACGCAGGAATTTTCCCTGTCGGATTAAACTCCGCCATCGCCGCTTTGTCTGTCGGGGCATAGGGCAGGACGTCATACTCCAAACCCAGCTCTTCCATCACCCACAAAACCCGAAAAGGACGCGCCTTGGGTGTGCCAATCAATGTGTACATGTCTAATTCCTTTGTAGCATTGCAATGCGGATAAACGTGCGCTCCACCAGTGCCATTTCTGGCGGCTTCTGACTCGATCGCAATTGTAAATCCGTGTTCATCAATTCCGTAAGCGCCTTTTCAACCTTATTCGCGCCCAGCCGCCGCGCTTGCCGTGCAAGCCGATCTTTGCGCGGCCCAAACACAGGTGGACGGGCGCGGGACAACGCCGCATCTGGTCCCTGTGGATGGGTCGCGGCCACATGCAACGTGCGAAAATGCCGAGTCGCAGCAATACACAGCGCCGTTGGGTTCACACCCTGTCCTGACAATCTCTTCAGCGTTGGCACCACATCACCCGTGCGTCCCTCTGCAATGGCATGGGCCGCATCATCTAGGTTCACATCAGTTGTGGCTGGCATACAGGCATCAATGTCTTCACCAGTGATCGGCGTATTGTCACCAAATTTGTATAAACCCAGCTTTTCAATCGTCTGGTTCAATTCGCCCGGGTCCAAGGTACGCGCCAACTGCATCAGCGCTTCCATCGCCCCTTGGGGCAAATCGCCAAGTTTAGCCTCTTTCGCCAACCGTTCAATTTCGGGCCGTCCAGGGGGATCATCGTAAATCCCAATCGCAACCGCACGGGGATCGCCTTCAAACGCTTTGCGCAATTTGGATCGCGCATTTAGGCTGCTGGCGGTCACAACCATCGTTGCATCCCCTTCAGCCCATTCACCCAGCGCAGCTTCCAAAACAGCGGTCAGCCCATCCCCAGCGCCTTCAACAAACACCACGCGCGGACCTGGGAAAAATCCCTGCGCCTTAACCCCGTCCAACACCAAAGCAGGTTCTTTGCGCAAATCACTGGCATCAATGCGTGTCAGGCGCATTTCTTCTTCGGCTTGTGGACCCACCAGTGCCTTGATCACCTGCTGCCGCTTCAACGACACGCGCATGGCGTCCATACCGTACAACAAGATTGCGGACCGCCCCGCATCAGGCTTGGCTAAAAACGCAGCCGCTTGGCCGCC
>CAYWIR010000111.1:0-7336 GCA_964458375.1 uncultured Neptunicoccus sp. | reverse complement strand
GTTTGCGGCGGATATTCCACAAACACGTCTGAGCGTTGCAAAATATCGCCATGCAGCTCCGTCTTACCAGGGCAATCCCCACCAATGGCGTTGATGTGCACGCCCGCACCCACCATGTTGTCCGTCAGGATCGTGGCGTTCTGCTTATCCGCCGTACAGGTCGTGATAATCTGCGCCCCTTCAATGGCCGCCTCAGGCGACGTACAGGCAATCAACTCCATGCCAAACCCGTCAAGGTTCCGCATCACCTTGTCCGTGGCGGCAGGATCAATGTCATACAACCGCAGCGTATCCACCCCCACAATCGCTTTCATGGCAAAGGCCTGAAACTCGGATTGCGCCCCATTGCCGATCATCGCCAACACCTTCGCCCCTTTGGGCGCAAGATGTTTTGCAACCATCGCACTCGTGGCCGCCGTGCGCAGCGCCGTCAGGATCGTCATCTCGGACAACAAGATGGGATACCCATTCCCAACATCCGCCAACAACCCAAACGCCGTCACCGTCTGCAAACCCTCTTTCATGTTTTTGGGATGCCCGTTCACATACTTAAAACCGTACACTTCCCCATCAGACGTGGGCATCAATTCAATCACCCCCTCCGCTGAATGGCTCGCCACACGCGGGGTTTTGTCAAACAACTCCCAACGGCGGAAATCCTCTTCGATATACGCCGCGATTTCGGTCAACATGGTTTCCAACCCAACGTGATGGATCAGCTTCATCATGTTATCGACACTTACAAACGGCACCATGGCCAGCTTTGATGCAGTCACACTCATCATCTCTCTCCTTAATGTACCGTTGAACCAGTTGTTCGTCCGCTAAACCCGCCTGTGGCACGATCAAACACACGCCGCCCCATCAGGCTCGCCACCAGATCAACCATCAAACTCGCGGTTTTACCGCGTTCATCTAAAATCGGGTTCAACTCCACCAGATCCAGCGAACTCACCAGCCCACTGTCTGACAGCATTTCCATCACAAGATGCGCTTCGCGGAACGTGGCACCACCTGGCACAGTTGTCCCAACCGCAGGCGCAATCATCGGGTCCAAGAAATCCACATCAAGGCTCACATGCAGCAGGCCGTCATGCGCGGCCACCGTTTCCAAAAACTCCCGCAACAACGGCGCAATACCGACTTCATCAATGGCCCGCATGTCATGCAACTTGAAATCATGCCGCGACAGCTCTGCCTTCTCCGCAGGGTCCACAGACCGCAACCCGATCATGCACACACGCTGTGGCAGAACAGGCGCATCCAGCGCAGGAAATCCGTCAAACCCATCACGTCCGCAAACATACCCAACAGGCGTGCCATGCAAATTGCCCGACGCCGTGGTCAGCGGGGAATGATAATCGCTATGCGCATCCAACCACAAAACAAACAAAGGCCGCGCTTGGGATTTCGCATAACTCGCCACACCTGAAACAGTCCCAAGCGACAGGCTATGATCTCCGCCCATAAAAATCGGCAACCCATCGACCATCGCCTCCTTTGCGGCCTGAAACAGCGATTTCGTCCACGCAATCGTTTCGCCCAGCGCAAAGACATCCGTGTTCTTGCTGGATGCAGGCTCCACATCCCCCATCGCAACATTCCCACGATCCTCAACCGCAAAGCCCAGCTCTGCCAAAGTATCCCCAAGCCCTGCAACGCGGTATGCGTCTGGCCCCATCAAACAGCCTTGTCGGCGCTTGCCCGTATCCACAGGCGCCCCGATCAAAACACAGGTTTTTTGATCCGTCATTTCTCTCTCCAAAAACTGTGCCAAGCGCCCCGCTCATCTGACGCACGCGCCAGGACTGCAAACACTCAGCTTTGAAATCCGCCCATCGGCGGTGTCACAAACGGGGCTTCGGCGGCTGCGCACAGCCCGTGTCTTCCCGTTTTTGCGTCTGATCGAGGGCCATCCCTCGGCGGGAACCAAAAGGGCGCATCCACTGCGCCGCGATATTCCTACCGCCCTCTATAGCCGTTTAAACTTACGTGTAAACACAGCGCATCAGCCAGACTCATTTCGGAATGCCGATTTTTTTCTTGTAACAACGTAAATTTTTGCGCACGATAAAAATATTGCATTCGTATGCAAAAATTCGAGTCGTTGGAAAGATCACCCATTTAGGGTTGATCGGGGACAAATCGGAGACTTACGTTTGCTAAACGAATTCGCATTCAAAAATCCAAGGGAGAAAAACATGGGAATTATGAAAAATCTGATGGCGGCTACGGCCTTTACAGCCATCTCTGCTTCGGCCGCTATGGCCTGTGAAATCTCTGCCCGCGTCAACATCGTCGGCAACGAATTTCCTGCCATCCAAACCGTTGGCGCAGGCGCACAAGAATGTTCTGGCGCTGATGTGACAACCAACCTGACAGCGGATCACAAAGACATCCACGTTGCGGGTATGCAGGGCAACCCAGCCGAATACACATCCGCCATCGTTGCAAACTCCACGCTCACCATTCTGATGAACGAAGACGTTGTTCGCCCATTGGATGATCTGATCGCAAAACACGGTCAAAACCTAAAGAAAAACCAGCTGATCACAGTTGGCGGCAAGGTTATGGCTGTTGCCTTTATGGCCAACGCACAGCACCTCGTTTATCGTGCAGACGTTCTTGAACAGATCGGCATGGAGCCGCCAAAAACCTACGAGGACATGTTGGCCGCTGCTGCGAAAATCCGCGAAGCAGGCATTATGCAAAACCCTGTGGGTGGCGCATACAAAGCAGGTTGGAACCTCGCGCAGGAATTCAACAACATGTACATCGGCTACGGTGGTAAATTCTTCAAAGACGGGTCTGCCGAAGTGGCCATCAACAATGAACAAGGTGTTGCTACCTTGAACATGATGAAAGACCTCGCAGGCTACATGAACCCCGATTTCCTGACACATGATTCAAACGCAACCAACGCAGAATTTCGCGCTGGCAACGTTGCTCTGATGAACATGTGGGGCTCACGCGCGGCCACTCTGGTCGAAGCCGAAGGCGTATCTGACGAAGTCAAAGCAGGCTTCGCAATCGCAGGCCCAATGACAGTCGGCGGTGGCTCCAAGCCCGCGACAACGCTTTGGTGGGATGGTTGGACCGTTGCCAAAAACGTTTCTGACGAAGAAGCCGAAGCAACATTCCTCGCAATGTCACACGCGATCCGTCCAGAAATGCTGACAGCAGAAACCTCCCCACAGGCGGTTTGGTTGATCGACGGCTACGAACCAACCGAAGCAGCGGTCGGCGTATTTGCGGCGGCTCAGGCTGGCTCCACACCATACCCAATGGTGCCATACCAGTCCTTGCTGCACACAGCACTTGGCGCAGAATTGTCTGACTTCATGCAAGGCAAAGAAAGCGCAGAACAAGCACTGGCTGACATCGAAGCAGCCTACAACGTTGCTGCCAAAGAAAAAGGCTTCCTCAAGTAAGCCTGATACCAACAGCAGAGAGGGCCAGCCCCTCTCTGCATCCCACGCCCTACCCCGTCTGGTGAGGACTTCATGCGACATTCCACCTTCTTTTGGTTTTTCCTACCCACGGGTCTCGCGATGCTTTTGTTCATCGCCCTTCCAATCATTTCCGTTGTGCAACAATCTATGTTCACGCCCCACGAAGCGGTCATCGAAGTCGTTGAAAACTGCGGCCCATTCGGCTGCACGCAAGAAACCACGGTCAACCAAGACGCCACCGCAGAATTGCGCGCGGCAAAACCGCTGGGCAAATTTGTCGGCCTCAGCATCTACACGGACCGCGCCCACCTCGCCACGGCCGAAGTCGGCGAAGCATGGCGCACCCGCGACAGCCTGCGTGGCTTTTTCAAAGACATCGGCAACCTCCCCTTTTACCGCGCCATGGGCTTTACGCTGACATACACCTTTGTCGCGACACCCCTTCTCATCCTCCTCGGCTTTAGCATCGCAATCGCGGTGAACTCACTGCACCAACGGCTCAAGGGTCTCGTCATCTTCTTCTCCCTTTTGCCCATGATCGTCACACCGCTCATTGGCTCTCTGATCCTGTTCTGGATGATCGACAGCCGCGGCGTCCTTGGCAATCTGCTGCAATGGATGGTGGATGACCCCGATTTATCGCTGAAGGCCTCGACGGGCCTGACGTGGATCATGCTGATCGTTTACGGCGTCTGGTCCTCTGCCCCCTTTGCATTTGTGGTGTTCTATGCGGGCCTTCAAACCCTCCCCCAAGACACACTGGAAAGCGCGCGCATTGATGGCGCAACGCGCTGGCAGCAGGTCCGATACGTGGTCATCCCGCACCTGATCCCCCTCTTGAACTTCGTGGCACTGATCCAATTGATGGACAATTTCAGGGTGTTCGAACCGATCATCGGCTTCAACGCCGAAGCCCACGCCACATCGCTCTCTTGGATCATCTTTAATGACCTCAGCGGCGAAACACAGCTTCTATCCTCCGCGTCAACAACCTCTGTCCTGACCATCATCGGCGTGTCCATCCTCCTGTCTCCAGTGCTGGTCAGCACATGGCGCGAATTCAATTCAAAGGCATAAACCATGGCTTCGAAACTGAACCAACAATCGACCGGCCTGCGTCTCTTCTCAACAGGGTTTATTGTCATCTGGCTTATCCTTGCAGCCTTCCCGTTCATCTGGACGCTCTGGGGCAGCTTCAAGGTTGAACTTGATTTCTTTTCCAAGGCCGATTGGACAAATGCCCTGACAGGCGCACGCACAACCATCGAATACGGCTCCACGTTCACAGGCGCTGGCTATGACGGCGCTTGGGTCCAAGAAGGATTTTGGCGCAACGTGATCAACACTGCCATCGTCTGCTTTTTCACCGTAACAATTTCTCTGACAATGGGCACACTCGGCGGCTACGCCCTGTCGCGCTCTGGCTTTAAATACGTGTTCTGGCTGTTGATCGCCGCGCTCATCTTCCGCGCAATGCCTCCGATCACGCTCGTATCTGGCTACCTACTGCCGTTCTTTAACTGGAACGTCTGGGGCATTCTGCCCACCACGATCATCGTGCTGGTGGCCATCAACCAACCCTTCACCCTCTGGATGCTGCACAGCTTCTTTCAAAAAATCCCCAAAGAACTGGACGAATCCGCAATCGTAGACGGCTGTTCAAGGTTCCAAGCCTTCCGATACGTGATCATCCCCGTCATGTGGCCGGGCGTCATCACCACGGGTCTGTTCTCCTTTCTTCTGGCCTACAACGACTTTGCCGTCGGCGCGATGCTGCTCTCAGAAAGCAACCGCACAATGGTTCCCGCAATCAACGCTTTCATGGGCACGACCCAAACCGAAGGAAACGTCATGTTCGCCGTGGCCGCCGTTGTCTCTGCAACCGCACCCTTGTTCGTTTTGGTGATGTTCTTCCAACGTCAGATCGTATCTGGCCTCACAGCTGGCGCGGTCAAAGGCTAACCGCCGCCGCCCCAAAACCAACAGCTTTCAAATCACGCAAAGCGACCTATAAGTTTAAACAATGACCAACGTCCAAACTGAAAAAGCACTGGTGCGCGACTATTACGCCGCCCTTGATGCCGACAACGCCGACCTGCCCGCCGTGATGGATCAGTTCATCGCAGACGATTACCTCTGGCGCGGCTTCCACCCGTTCAACGAACAAACCTCTGGTGCCGACGTCGCCACAAAATTCTGGCAGCCCCTGCGCGCGTCCCTCAAACACATGCACCGCCGCCAGGACATCTTTATGGCAGGTCAAAACACGCTCGAACACGGCGGCACATGGGTCGTGTCCATGGGCCACCTGATGGGCCTATTCGATGAACCATGGCTTGGCATCCGCCCCACAGGCAGAATGGCCTTCCTGCGCTATTGCGAATTTAACCGCGTCGAAGACGGTAAAATCACGGAAACCGCTATGTTCTTCGATATCCCGCACCTGATGATCCAAGCGGGCCAAAACCCCTTTCCACCCCAAACAGGCGCGCACATCATTCAACCTGGCCCTGCCTGTCACACGGGCCTGATGTTTGATGCCCAAGACCCAGCCGAGGGTGCAAAAACCATGGCCGCGGTGGACTATATGGTCGGCGATATCAAAACATGGAAAGGCGGACGCGAAGAACCACTGGTCGACGAACTGCGCCGCTCTTGGTGCGAAGACATGTATTGGTTCGGCCCAGCAGGCATCGGCGCCACATACACCATCGAACGCTATGCCCAGCAACACTCTGGCCCGTTCCGCGCAGGCTTCAAGGATCGCATTTTCAACGGTCACATCTGCCGCATGGCCGAAGGCCGCTTTGGCGGCTTCTTTGGCTGGCCCAACCTGACGCTCGAACCCACAGGCGGCTTTATGGGGATGCCCGCCACTCACAAACCGGGCGACATGCGCGTGATCGACATTTACTCCCGTCGCGACGACAAGCTCTTTGAAAACTGGATTTTCATCGACCTCCTGCATTTCTGGAACCAACAAGGCTTAGATGTCTTGGGCCGCCTGCCAACCATCCAATCGCCATAAACCCAGCAAATTAGGAACCCAATCTGTGGCACAGCGCGCGGACGCATTTTCCTTGCGCACGGCCAAACCTTCAATCACAAACGACGGAACGAATAAGGTCCGCACCCGTGAATCAAAACCCCAACCTCCCCCTCTGGCTTGCCTTTGGGTCAGCCCTCCTCTGGGGGCTGTGGTGGATCCCTGTGCGTGCGCTCGAAGGCGCAGGCCTAAACGGGGCTTGGGCAGGGACCGCGATGTTCGCAGGGGCGATCCCCGCACTCGCTATTTTGTTCATCTTCAGCAAACGACCCTTCACGCTTGAACCCCGTGTGATCCTCAGCGGGGCCATGGTCGGCAGCGCGATGATGCTCTATTCCGTTGCCGTTACAGAAACCACCGTGGTCCGTGCGATCTTGCTGTTTTACCTTGCACCCGCTTGGACCATCACGCTCGAATGCCTGTTCTTGGGGCGAAAGTTTCGCGCCATAAACGCGGCCGCACTTGTCCTCGCAGCCATTGGCATTGCCCTTATCTTTCGCGGCGATGTCAGCCTTGCCAATTGGTCCATCGGCGATGTCCTCGCGTTGGCATCAGGCATGTGCTGGGCTGTCGGCTCCACGCTTGTTTTTTCAGGCAAAGACGTTGGCGCTCGCACCATTGCCCTCTTCGGGTGCACGGGTGCACTCACCATTGGCATCCTGATCTTGGTGATGACAGGCGCACCACTGCCAACCCCCAGCAATCCTGCCAACACCACGGGCCTGCTCACTTTGTCAGGAACGCTCTACATTACACCTGTGTTGATCGCCACACTCTGGTCCGCACGCAGGCTCAACCCAACCACACTGTCTTTCCTCCTCACAGGGGAAATCATCTC
>CAYWIR010000110.1:0-7337 GCA_964458375.1 uncultured Neptunicoccus sp. | reverse complement strand
TAGGCGCCTCCGCTTTGCGGGGGCGTTTTTTTGTTTTAGGAGGAAATACAGTTTGGGAACTGAAATTGAACGCAAGTTTTTGGTAAATGACAAAAGCTGGAAGGTCGGTCAGCCAAGGGAGATCATCCAAGGTTATTTGAACAGCGATCCGCTCCGCACGGTTCGGGTGAGGCTAGATGATGAGTTGGGTTGGCTCACGATAAAAGGAAAAAATGAGGGCGTTAGTCGCGTCGAGTATGAGTATAAAATTCCCAAAGAAGATGCTGAGAAGCTTTTGGCGCTTTGCGAAAATTCAGTTGTAGAAAAGAAGCGTTGGGTGGTTCCATTCAAAGGTTTGACTTGGGAGGTTGACGAGTTTTTGGGAGACAACTTTGGTTTGATTGTTGCCGAAGTTGAGCTGGAAACTGAGGATCAGAACATTGAACTTCCGTCATGGGTGGGGACCGAAGTTAGTTATGAGGCCAAGTACTACAATTCTAACCTCAGCCAGGTACCCTTTTGTAAGTGGTAACCTTATGAAGGAAGCCATTCGGCCGTTCCGCTTGCGGCACGGCCTACGCCGACCTCCCTCATGGGGTTCTCTTGGTCATTGCAGCGCAATGACCGGCCAAACTGACAGGCGTAAACGCCACACGATGTCTGCGTAGTCCTGTTGTTGAGTCTACCCAATCAAAGCCATAACCAAGATATAGAGACACGACATTGCCGTAAGGGAAAAGGCTGGGACTCGTATGAACGTTACGCCCGTCCAATAGAGCGGGATAAAGAGGGCGCGGCCAAGAACAGCGAGGAGGGCGGCAAGCTCGAAGCCATAGCCTTGCAAATCTAGGAATGCGCCAACGGCCAAGGCTGGGACAACGTAGGCTGTGCTTTCAAAATGGTTTTGTAGGGCGCGCTTCATACGGGTGGCCAGAGCGGAAAATTCCGGCGTTCCCCTGTTAGAGGAAAAACCAAAGGCGAATCCCTGCGTAGCGTAGGTGAACATGATTTCTATTGAGATGAGGATCATGGTGAGAAGTGCAAAGCAAATGAGGGCGGTTGTGAAAGTCATGTTTGGTCCTGTTCGTAGTGCGCATGGGGTTGAAACTCCGCCTGCGCTGGTTCATTCTAGTCGTATGGATAGAAATAACTATCCAAATGGATAGCTTTGTCAAGGGCGAGGTAATATTTTGGCGCGACAGATGAAAGTGGCCCCCGAACAGGCGGTGCAAGCGGTGATGGGATTGTTCTGGCGTGACGGGTACAAAGGTATGAGTACGCGTTCAATTGAAACAGACGCAGGGATTACTCGGTTCACGCTGCAATCGACCTATGGCGGGAAGAAGGCGTTGTTCTTGCAGGCGCTGGATCAATATCAGGATGTGTTTGAACAGTTTGCCGCACCGCCAAAGGATGTGGTTGCGCTGGACGATCTGATTGCATGGTTCGAGGACCGTGTGAATCCAAAGATGTTTGCCGAACAAGCGTGCTTTGGCTGTTTGATGATGAATTCCATGGTCGAATTTGGCGGCAGGGATGCGGATGTGAACGCACGCACGCAGCGGTTCTTTACATTCGTGCGGGGGCGGTTTTTGGCGGCACTGACGTCTCTAGATCAACGTGGTGTGTTTGCGGATGGGTTCGATGCCGAGGCGGGGGCGGACGTACTGATGACTATGGTGGTTGGAATAAACGTGTCCGTGCGCGCGGCGGGAAAAAATAGTGCGGCTGCGGTGCCTGTAGCGGCGGCCATTGGAGTTCTGCGCAGTTGGACTTAACCAACAGGCACCCCAAACACTATAAGCACGGCGTAGTCTTTTTTGTTGCAGTCGGCCACGCCAGGTGGGCTTTCCCCTGGGCCTAATGGGAATTTGCTAATGTCAGCGTTGGCGGGGGAGCAGACCGCGCCTTCCGTTTCTGGGGTGTAGCGGGCGGAGCGACAGGGGCCGTGGGTCACGTCTTTGAGCCGTTTGTCATCAGACAGGGACCATGCTTGCGCGCCGTCTGCGTCGGGTTCCCCGATTGTCAGCAGTGAAATATGCTCTTCTCCGTTGGTGACATAGTATTGGCCCGCGGGCAGGGGGAATTCGGGAGCCTTCATTATCAGCCCGTTTTCATCGAGCCACCAGTCGTTGATGTCAAACCGCCAGCCTGATGGGGCGATGTTGCCTGCTTTGGCAAGGACTTTGTACAAGCGGAGCCAAACGCCAATGGGGCCAGGGTCTTCGCGCCAAAGGCCCCAAGTTTCGGCGCCCGAGCCTGATGTTGCGTTTTCTAGCCCAAGGGCGGCGATGTATTTGAGGCGTTTGAAACGGTAGAATTTGTTTTGCGCAACGGAGGGTGTGGCGAAAAAGGCGAGTGTTGAGGCAAGCCACGCGCGGCGGGTGAGTTTCATGTTCGTCTCCTATTGCGTGCTCTATTCTACAACAGAGCACGTTTTGAAGATATACGCCGAGCAGAGCGGTTTGGTTCATTCTGCTGGAGTTTGTTTCTTTGGGCGCCAACCTGGGCCTTTGAACATGTATCCCGCCACATCAGAGGCGGATTTGGCGCGTTTGAGATCTCGGCCCAATTGAGGGAGTTCGGACGTCCAGACCCGCAACGGGTTTTGGCTGTCGAAGTCCGTGGTTAGGCCGTAGCGCGGTGTTTCCTCTTCCACCTGGAAGCTGCCAAAGATGCGGTCCCATATGATCAGGATGCCACCATAGTTCTTGTCGAGGTATTTCTGGTCCGAGCCGTGGTGGACACGGTGATGGGAGGGGGTGTTGAGGTACATCTCAAGGATCCCAAGTTTGCCAATGGTTTCGGTATGAATCCACGTTTGATAGGCGAGCACTGCGAGGATGCCAAAGAAGATAAGTTCTGGTGGGAGGCCGATGAAAAGCAGGGGGATATGCGCAATCAGGCTCCAGACGCTTTCGAGGGGGCCGAAACGTACACCTGTGATAATGTTAAAGTCGCGGGATGAATGGTGCACGGCATGCTGGGTCCAAAGAATGCGAACTTGGTGCGCGATGCGGTGTTCCCAATAATATGTGATGTCCGCGAGGACGACAGCAAGGGCGATCGACCACCACGTAATGGGCATCATCCAGCTGATGTTTGAATAGGCAAACACAAAGAACAGTGCGTAGGCGCCCGTCATGATGAAAATCTCAACCAGCAGATAAGGGATTTGCGTGGACGCACTGGCGAGCATTTCCAAGAGTTTTTTACCTTTGAGGTTCCCTTTGAAAAAGGCCTCTGCAATTTCGATCAGAAAGATAAGGCCGCCAATGGCGAAGAATGCGGTATCGATGTTTTCGCCCAGTGAGGCGAGACGTTCGGGGGTCATTTGGATGGTCCTTGAAGTCCAGTTGTTAGGGTGCGCCAAGCAAAATCGGATGCTTGGCTCGGCGTGGCTTCGCCTTTGCGGATGAGGGTCCAAGCGGCGTAGATGAGGTTTTCGTAGGTTTCGGCGATCCAAGAGTTGGGGACATTCTGGTCGAAGGTGCCTTCGTCCTTGGCAGCGCCAATTGCAGACACCAGTTCAGCAGTGTCTGCGGCTTGTTTGGCCTCGTCGGTGTGTTCATGGGACAGGAACCACTGCCGATCCCCCAGTGGGATGATGGCGTTGAGCGACAGGCGTAGACCATCCGTGTAGGAAATGGCGTTTTTGGTGGCGCGTTCGACGGCCTCGTCCAGTTCCTGCGTGGCGCGTTCTGACAGAGCAGTCATGAGTGTATCACGGCCTGCGAAATGGCGGTGCAACGTCGCGCGACCAACGCCGGCGCGTTTGGCGATTTCGGCCAATGATGCGGTGGGATCGAGGTTATACACTTGGAATGCAGCTTCTAGGATTGCATCGGTGGTTGTGGGGCGAATGTTTGACATGAGACAATGGTGTCTCAATTGATACTCTGAGTCAACACAAAGCCTGAAACTTTATTCATAGCCCGTGTCTGTGGGCTTGCGTGATCGGTGTTCGCCCTCTAAACACCCCCAATCTGGGAACCTTTCCAGAATCACATCGTAACGCCGTGTTTGCCCCTTTGTCGCTAATCGGGGGTAGTTCCGGCAAAAGGAGATAGCGACAATGAAACTGAATCAACTTTCAGACAATCCAGGTGCAACCAAAAAGCGCAAGCGCATTGGCCGTGGTCCGGGTTCGGGCACAGGTAAAATGGGTGGCCGTGGTATCAAGGGTCAAAAATCCCGTTCGGGTGTTGCCATTGGTGGTTACGAGGGCGGCCAAATGCCTTTGTACCAACGTCTTCCAAAGCGTGGCTTTAACAACATCAACGCGAAAACGCATGCTGTTGTGAACCTTGGCCTTCTGCAAAAGTTCATCGACGAGAAGAAAATCGACCCCAAAAAGCCGATCACAGAAGAATCTCTGGTTGAATCTGGTTTGGTGCGTCGCATCAAAGACGGCGTTCGTATCCTGAACAAAGGCGCGATCACATCTAAGATCGACTTGACTGTTTCTGGTGCATCTAAGACAGCTGTTGCTGCGGTAGAAGCTGCTGGCGGTAAACTTACTGTCACAACTGCGGCAAAAGCAGACGCAGACGCCTGATTAGGGTTGTGAGCGGCGCGTTCGCCGCTTACATATTTCTCCGACCAAGTTCTTCGGCGCCGCGTGGTCTGCAAATGATCTCGCGGCGTTCGTGTTTTACGCCCCGACGGGCGACTGTTCTTTAGAAAGGAACGTTCATGGCGTCTGCTGCTGAACAAATGGCATCCAACATCAGTTGGGGTGCCTTCGGGAAAGCCAAAGAGCTGCAATCGCGTATCCTCTTCGCGCTGGGTTTGCTGATCGTCTACCGCATCGGGACGTTTATCCCTGTGCCTGGTATCGACACGATTGCGCTGCAACAGTTTGTGGAAAACGCTCAGCAAGGTGTGGGCGGGATCCTCAACATGTTCTCAGGCGGGGCGATTGGCCGTATGGCGATCTTTGCGCTTGGCATTATGCCTTATATCTCTGCATCCATTATCGTTCAGTTGCTGACCGCGATGGTTCCATCGCTGGAACAGCTGAAAAAAGAAGGCGAGCAGGGCCGCAAGAAGATCAACCAATACACCCGTTATGGTACGGTTGCGCTGGCGATTTTCCAATCCTACGGCATGAGCCGTGGTTTGGAAGCGAGCGATCTGGCAACAAACCCTGGGTTTTTGTCATTCCAGCTGCCCGCGATGATTACGTTGGTTGGTGGTACAATGTTCCTGATGTGGTTGGGTGAACAGATCACCGCACGCGGCATCGGTAACGGTATTTCATTGATCATCTTTGTCGGCATCATTGCCGAGCTGCCAGCCGCATTGGCGCAGTTCTTTGCCTCTGGTCGCTCTGGTGCGTTGTCCCCCGCAGTCATCGTGGGTGTGATGATTATGGTGGTCGTGGTGATTGCGTTTATCGTTTACATGGAACGGGCCTTGCGAAAAGTTCATATCCAGTATCCGAAACGTCAGGTTGGCATGAAGGTTTATGGCGGCGAAAGCAGCCACCTGCCGATCAAACTGAACCCAGCTGGCGTTATTCCACCGATCTTTGCCTCTGCGCTGTTGCTGCTGCCGACGACGATTTCCACGTTTTCAGGTCAGCAAACCAGCCCGATCATGAACACCATCTTGGCGTATTTTGGCCCGGGCCAACCGCTCTATTTGGCGTTCTTTGTTGGGATGATCGTTTTCTTCAGCTACTTCTACACAGCGAACGTGTCATTCAAGACAGATGATGTTGCGGATAACTTGAAAAAGCAGAACGGTTTTGTTCCAGGCATTCGCCCAGGTAAAAAGACCGAAGAGTATCTGGATTACGTGGTTGCGCGTTTGCTGGTTCTTGGCTCTGCGTATCTGTCAGCCGTGTGTTTGCTGCCAGAAATTCTGCGGGCGCAATTGGCCATTCCATTCTACTTTGGTGGGACGTCTTTGCTGATCGTTGTGTCTGTGACCATGGACACAATCACACAGGTCCAATCGCATCTGTTGGCGCATCAGTATGAGAGCCTGATTGAAAAGTCGAAACTGCGCGGCAAAGGCCGTAGCAAGAAACGCGGCGGGCGTCAGGGCCGCTAAGCCAAACAAACCCATTTTTTAAGGCCACGCTATACCAAGCGTGGCCTTTTTTGTTGGCGTATTTCGCCCCTGCTGCGGCGTGTATGCGCAGGTATACGTTTCTTGTTTTCGATAGTGTGTAAAACACGCTATGATCTAGGCTGCACTACGAAGGGATTCTGACATGAACATTATTTTGCTTGGGCCTCCGGGCGCTGGGAAGGGCACGCAAGCCGCCATGTTGGTGGAAGAGCGGAATATGGTTCAGCTGTCCACAGGCGACATGCTGCGGGCCGCGCGGACCTCTGGCACAGAGATGGGCAAGATGGTTGCTGGCGTCATGGATCGTGGCGAATTGGTAACGGATGAGATTGTGATCGGACTGATCCGTGAGCAGTTGGAAACGGCTGATGCGGACGGTGGGTTCATCTTTGATGGGTTCCCACGGACACTGGCACAGGCGGATGCGCTTGGGGACTTGTTGCAAAGCGTTGGTCAAACGCTCGACACAGTGGTTGAGATGCGCGTCGATGACACGGCGCTCGTGGCGCGGATTACGGGTCGCTATACCTGTGGCAGCTGTGGTGAAGGATATCACGACGAGGCGAAGAAGCCGAAGGTAGCCGGTGTTTGTGATAAGTGTGGCGGGACCGAGTTCAAGCGCCGTGCTGACGACAACGAGGACAGCCTGAAGACGCGATTGATGGCCTATTACAAGGACACATCGCCGTTGATCGGCTATTACTACGCCAACAAGAAATTGCAGAGCATTGATGGATTGGCGTCGATTGATGAGGTGAAAACCTCTATTGGTGGCGCGTTGGAAAACGTCTGATCCAAAGGGGGCGCTGACGCGCCATTCCTAAGAGCCGCTGCGCGGCAGATTTGGATATTTGGGAAACAAAAAGAGCTAAAGTCGTTCGAGCAGTCGGGCGGCTTTTTCTATTTCGGGGCCGAGCGGTCTGTCGCTTTCAAGCAGCGGGAGGTCTGCGCTCAAGGGATTGATGATTGCTTTGGCGGGAGCGCCGAGTTTGGGCGCACGCAGCTGTATGGCTTGCAACGCAGTGCGGGCTTCGAGACCTAAGAGCAGTTTGAGCGGTTTGAGGGCCGCGCTGAGCTTGTTGGCGGATTGCGGGGTCATGGGGGCCACATCTTCCACTGTGTCTGACACAGGGGCCGCAGGTGGTGTTGGCATGGCTTGATGTTGGATATCAGCGAGCAGGGCAGCGGCGGTTTTCTGGGTGGGGACAAAACCAGCCGAAGCGCCGCCCGTTGGGGAGAGGTATTTCGGTAGACCAGGCAGGGCTGGGTTCAGGAGC
>CAYWIR010000109.1:0-7358 GCA_964458375.1 uncultured Neptunicoccus sp. | reverse complement strand
TCGCAAGCCGTGCGGCGCCCAAAGCGGCGCCAAATTCGCGTCCTTGTGGGAGTTTGAGATCCACGCCCAAAGTGGTTGCAATGATGTTGAGCCAGTACTCTGACTGTGCTCCGCCACCGATTGCGAAAATGGATGAAAGTTCTGTGCCTGTTTTGGCAAGGGCTGTATAGCAATCCATCAACGCAAAGCTGACGCCTTCAAACACGGCTTGCACCATATCAGCCTGTGTTGTGCTGACATCTAGTCCAATGAAGGCACCGCGTATGTCGGCGTCATTGTGAGGGGTCCGTTCCCCTGACAGATAGGGCAGGAACATCAAATTGTTCGGCGCGCGCAGATCGGAAGGCAGTAACGCTGCGAGGTCTTGAGGTGTTTCGTTCAATACGCTGGAGAGCCAGTTTAGGCTGTCTGTGGCGGATAGGATGACACCCATTTGGTACCATGTGTTTGGTACGGCGTGGCAAAAGCTGTGGACGGCGGCTTCGGGTAATGGGGTGCAGTTTGATTGCCCTGCCAACAGCACACCAGAGGTGCCAAGGGATACGAATCCTTGCCCGTCCGTCAAAGCCCCAATCCCGCAGGCCGCAGCGGCGTTGTCTGCCGCGCCTGCAATGACTTTTACATTTGGATTTATACCCAGCGTTTTTGCGCGATCCGGTGAAACTGGCCCCACAACGTCAGTGCCTTCGAACAGGCGCGGAATTTGGGTTTCCTGCATACCCGATTTATCCAGAAGGTCCTGTGACCAACATCTGTTTTGGACATCAAGCCAACCCGTTCCTGCCGCATCCGACATTTCAGATGCAAGTACGCCTGTGAGCCAATAGGTCAGGTAATCTTTTGGCAGAAGGACAGTTGCGGTTTTTGCAAAGACTTCTGGTTCGTTTTCGGCGACCCATGCCAATTTTGGAGCCGTAAAGCCCGGAAAGACAATGTTTCCTGATACGCTGCGAAACGCAGGATCGCTGTCGAGGGCTGCGGCCTGTGCGTGGCTTCGGGTATCATTCCACAAAATGCAGGGGCGTAGCGGGGTTCCAGTGTCGTCCAACAAGGTTGCGCCGTGCATGTGACCCGCCGTTGCCAGCCCTGACAAATTGGCCATTTCAGAAGGGTGTGATTTGTTCAGGTTTGCAATGACTTCACAACAGGCTTTGACCCAGTGCGACGGGTCTTGTTCGGACCAGCCAGCATGGGGATGGTCCGAGGTGTAGCTGCTTTCTGCGCTTGCAACAGGTGTTCCGTGAGCATCAACCAACAAGGCGCGCAATCCAGATGTGCCAAGATCAAGGCCCAAGAACGTGGATACAGATTCTGTCATTGATGCAGTTTTTCAGTATTTAATTTTGTTGTCAAATTAAAAAGGAGAAGACAGGCAGGCGTCATTTTCATATCGCTTCTTTGGGGGGCTGGGGGTAGGAGTGTCCTTATGTTTGATTTGAACATCCTTCTTGTGGCGAGCATTGCGTTTATCCTTGCTGGGGCCATCAAAGGCATTGCGGGCTTGGGGTTGCCGACAGCGGCCATCGCAGGAATGACGCTTGTGTTAGAGCCGCGTGTTGCGATTTCGATTGTTCTGTTCCCAATGCTGTTCTTGAACTGCTGGCAATGGGTAAGTGCGGGTGATCTTCTGCGGTCCGCCAAGCAATACGCGCCTTTTTCTGCGGTGTTGTTCGTATGTGTCGCGATCACGACCGTGTTGTCCAAAGACGTGGCAGATCAAAGTCTGATGCTGGCGCTGGGCTGTGTGATCATCCTGTTTGTTGTCGCGAGTTGGAGCGGGCGATTGCCGCCCATACCCGAAACCCACGACACAAAGGCGCAAATAGGGTTTGGGATGTTTGCGGGCGTTATTGGGGGGATGACGGCAGCTTGGGCTGCGCCAATGGGCATGTATTTGAACATGCGAAAGGTCGACAAAGACGAGTTTATTCGCGCCAGTGGATTTATGATTACTGTTGGCAGCATCCCGATGTGTATCGCTTATGCACAGATCGGGTTTCTGTCACCTGCTTTAGCAGCAACCTCTGTTGGTATGATTGTTCCAGCCATGCTCGGATTTGGGCTGGGCGCTGCGCTGCGCAATCGGTTTTCGCAAAGTTTCTTTCGCCAAGTGGTCCTGATTGTGTTCTTGGCGTTGGCGTTGAATTTGATCCGCCGCGCAATATTGGGTGGATAGCTCTACCACAGAAACTTCGGTTTGTGTTTTGTGCGGGTTTGTCGCTAGAGTGTTCCAAACCTAAATTGACCCTTAAAGATGGAGGCGGTTTTCATGGGACAGTACACACCAAACATGGCGCAAACGCCCAAAGTGGACGCCTTTTTTGATGAGAGCACGAATACCGTGTCTTATGTTGTGTCTGATCCGAAATCCAAAGCCTGCGCCGTCATCGACAGTGTTATGGACATTGACTATGCAGCAGGTCGCCTCACCAGCGACAGTGCCGATGCGTTGATTGACCACATCAAGGCCAATGACCTGACATTGGAATGGATTATCGAAACCCACGTCCATGCAGATCACCTGTCTGCTGCCCCTTATCTGCAAGAGAAACTGGGCGGGAAAACAGGCATTGGCGCGCGGATTATGGAAGTGCAAGAAACCTTTGGTAAAATCTTTAACGAAGGCACAGAGTTTCAGCGAGATGGGTCCCAATTCGACGCGCTTTTCGAAGATGGTGACACCTATCAGATCGGGACCTTAGATGCCTTTGTCATGGCAACACCCGGTCACACGCCCGCCTGTATGGCGCATGTTGTGGGCGATGCGGCCTTTACGGGGGATACGATGTTTATGCCAGATGGTGGCTCTGCCCGTGCGGATTTTCCAGGGGGCGATGCGGGGCAATTGTATGACTCAATCAAGAAACTGCTAACGCTTCCAGATGACCTGCGGCTTTTCATCTGTCACGACTATGGCCCGAATGGCCGTGCCATTGCGTGGGAAACCACGGTGGGGGAAGAAAAGGCGACAAACATCCACCTTAAAGATGGTCAAACCCGTGAAGAATTCGTGGCTTTGCGTGAAACACGGGATGCGACGCTGGCAATGCCCAAGCTGATTATTCCATCTTTGCAGGTGAACATGCGCGCAGGTGAAATGCCCACTGATGATCGTGGCAATGCAACTTTGAAAGTGCCTATCAACGGGCTTTAGTCTCTCGTGTAGTCCGCACCGATTGGGCCACGGTATTTTTCTGTCAATTCCTCTGGAACCTCGCTCCCGTCCACCAAGAAGGGCAGGATACCGCGCCGTAAAGAGCGGCCTTTCATGTTTAGAATATCTTGTTCCGATTTTGTGACCCGCTGGGACATGCGCAGCCCCCATTCATGCAAATGTGAAAACAGCCTGTCGATGATGTCTTGGTGATCGGTTCCTTTGCCCAAGTCATAAAATTCTTCTGGGTCTTCTTGCAGGTCAAACAGCATTGGGCGGAAGCCAGCGGCGGAGTGCATCATTTTGTACCGCCCATCAAAAACCATGAACAGGCGGGCATCCCGGGGCGCGAGGTCGAGTTTTGTGGCTTGCGGCGTGGCTGAGTAATCGTATTCCGAAATCACATATCTGCGCCAGTCTGGTGTTTCGCCGTGTAGCCAAGGTTGCAGGGATTGCCCCTCAACAATGTGATCTGGCACCGCACCGCCTGCAGCTTCAATAAAGGTGGCGGCAAGGTCGATGCTTTCTACCAATGCATCATTTGTGGTGCCACGGGTGGTGTCAGCAGCAGCACGGGGATCATAGATAATCATAGGCACTTTGACAGATTGTTCGTGGAACAAATCCTTTTCACCCAGCCAATGATCGCCCAGATAATCGCCGTGATCTGACGTCAGCACGATCATTGTGTCGTTCAGTTTGTCCGTCGCCTCTAAATGATCAAGTAATCGGCCCAATTGATCGTCGCACTGTTTGATCAGGCCCATATAGGCGGGGATCACCTTGGCGCGCACCCCGTCTTTCTGAAACGCGCTTGCGATCTTGTTTTCCATATAGGCGCCATAAACGGGGTGAGGATCTTCGCGTTCAGCATCATGGCGGGTGGCAGTCGGCACATGATTTGCCCCAAACATGTCGTGGTAGGGGGCGGGCACAATGTAGGGCCAATGGGGCTTGATGAATGAAACATGAGCCATCCATGGGCCTTGCGCTTCGTCCACAAAACGAATGGTTTCAGAGGTTAGCCAAGGCGTTTCGCTGTCTTCCTCGCGGATGTTGGCGGGTTTATCTGCGTTGCGAAACATCCAGCCACTGGCAATTTGTTCGTCTGTGATCCCTGCGTTGGCAAAGTCTGCCCAGGGGTTTTCACTCTCATAGCCTTTGGATTTTAGGTATTCGTTATAGGGGGATCGCTTTTCGTCATAAAAACCGTCGGGACCATAGGCCCAAAGCCCGTCATCGCGGCACCAATTGTCAAACCCACATTCTGCTTGGCGTGCCCCGATTTGCGTATCTGGGGCAAGGCCCAGACGTTCCATGCCTTCGGCATCTGCCTTCATATGGGTCTTGCCGATGATCCAACTGTTCATTCCGAGTTTACGCAGATGATCCGCGATTGTGTGCTCGCCAACACGCAAGGGAAACCCGTTCCATTGCGCACCGTGGGAAGCCGCGTATCGACCCGTGTAATAGCACATGCGGGATGCGCCGCAGACTGGCGATTGCACATAGGCGTTGGTGAAGCGAACGCCCATTTTTGCCACACGATCAAAGTTTGGCGTGTGTAAATGGGGGTGACCTGCACAGCTGAGGTAATCAAACCGCAGTTGATCGTACATAATGAAAAGGATGTTCATAGATAGGCTCCGCGCTGGGCTTTGGTCGTCGCAAAAGTCTACGGGCGGAGCCATAGGGAGGGCAAGCCGTTAATCTGTTAAGAACCGATTGGGTTAACCTATCTTGCGCGATTGTTGTGACGGGCTAAAGCCGAAATGGGCGCGGTACACGCGGGAAAAGTGGCCCATGCTTTCAAATCCACAGGCCACAGCAACTTCGGTGACAGATTTGTCCGTTTGAACCAGCAGTTTTTGGGCCCTTTGCATACGCAAGTCCAAGAAATATTTCTTGGGTGAGCAGTTCATGTATCTGCCGAAAATGCGTTCCAATTGGCGTGTGGAAATGCCGATGCTTTCTGCAATCACTAGCGTAGAGACTGGCGTTTCCAGATTTTCGTTCATGATTTCAACGGCTTTGGTCAAATGTTCGTTGCGCACGCGGTGGCGGGATTGGACAGATACCCGCTGTTCCGCCGATCCGTCACGCACGGCATTATAAACCATCTGGTCGGCCACAGCGATCGACAGGCCTTCGCCATGATGTTCAGCTATAAGGTGCAGCATTAAATCTGCCGTTGCTGTTCCACCTGATGCTGTAATGATTTTTTCGTCGGCGACGAAGACGCTTGGGACGAGGTTCACTTCGGGAAAATCTTCGATGAACCCATCGTGAAATTCCCAGTGGATGGCTGTTTTTACATCGTTTAAAAACCCAGCTTTTGCCATCACGAAAGCCGCTGAACAAAGGGCACCAAGTTGGGTGCCTTTCGCACGTTCCCGTCGCAGACATGCCAAAAGGGGCGGGGTGACATGTTGATCAACGTTCAAGCCCGACAAGAGGAAGAGACGGTCACATTTGGGGGCGGCGTCCATTCCGTAATGCACCAAGGTCACCGACCCGTTCGAACAAATAGCGGTTTCGCCGTTTTCTGAACCAAAACTCCATTCATAGAGTGTTTTTCCGCTGACAAGATTGGCAATGCGCAAGGGTTCAACAGCGCAAGAAAACGCTATGTGAGAGAACTCTTCTATCAATAGAAACGAATAGTGCTGGGTCATCTGCGCCTCTGAAGGTTTGGTTATTGGTAGAAAATATTCTAATTGTATACAATTAGTATTTTCTGCTAGGCGTCGTAAAAGTTGAGATCTAAAGAACGATTCCGATGCCTGACGCTGCCAAAACCAAAAAAGGGGCTTTGTATCACCACCTTAAGGTGTCTGTGATGACAATGGCATTGCGCCCTGGGGCGGATTTGGATGAGGCGAGCCTGTCTGACACGTTCAAACTGTCCCGCACGCCGTTGCGGGAAGTGTTTCGTGCCTTGGCAGGGGAAGGATACATCGATTTACGGGAAAACCGCGGCGCCCGCGTGTCCGAGATGAGCCATACAACATTGCGGGATTTTTTCTTAACCGCACCAATGATTTATGGGGCGATCCTGCGCTTGGCTGCACAAAACGCAACACTGCCGCAGATTGGCGTTCTGGAACAGGCACAAGCGGAGTTCAAGGCGGCGCTGCGGTCAGGGACTTCTGCGGATCGGGCCATTGCGAACAACCGTTTTCACGAGGTAACAGGCGAAATGGCAGACAATGTTTATTTGCTGCCGAGTTTTCGCCGCTTGTTGATTGATCACGCGCGAATTTCGATGACGTTTTACCAACCCGCAGATGCAAGCATGGCGGAAAATGTTGCGCAGGCGTCGGATCAGCACGATCAAATTATTGCTGCGATCCAGACAAAAGACGAAGCACAAGCAGCGCAACTGGCCATTGATCACTGGAACCTGTCGCGGGATCAGATCGAATTGTTTGTCATGCCTGCAAGTATGGATATGCCGCTTGGCGCACTGTCGCGTTCGGCCATTGGATGAGGACCCTATGACCCCCATTTTTCAATTCGAAGGGATATACACCCCTGTAGTGACCCCATTTAATGCGGATCGCAGTATCAACTTTGATGCGCTGGCAGATGTGGTTGAAAATCTGATCGACAAAGGTGTCCATGGCCTGATTTCTGGTGGCTCCACTGGCGAAAACTACACCCAAACTGTTGCAGAACGCATAGAGATTGCACGCTTTACAGGGCAACAGGCCAAAGGTCGCGTTCCTTTGATCGTTGGCACGGGTGCGATGTTGACAGCGGACAGTGTGGCGCTTGCGACGGCCGCAAAGGACATGAAGGCAGATGCGTTGCTGGTCGGAACGCCGCCTTATGCTGTTCCCACAGAACGGGAAAACGCGCTAAATGCGCTGTCCATTGATAAGGCGGCTGATTTACCAATCATGCTTTACAACTATCCCGGCCGTATGGGTGTAAATATGGGGGAAGAGTTCCTCGATCGCGTGGGGCGGTCGCGCAATTTCTGCGCCATTAAAGAAAGCTCTGGGGATATCAATCGCGTGCATTTGCTGGCACGGGATTACCCACATATTCAAATGTCCTGCGGGATGGACGATCAGGCGTTAGAATTCTTTGCTTGGGGCGCGCGCAGCTGGGTGTGTGGCGGATCCAACTTTTTGCCCGAAGAACATGTGGCGCTTTATAATGCTTGCGCTGTTGACGGTGATTTTACCAAAGGGCGCAA
>CAYWIR010000108.1:0-7392 GCA_964458375.1 uncultured Neptunicoccus sp. | reverse complement strand
TTGGGGTGGTTTTGATCAAGGGCGCAAAGGATTTTGCGACCTCGGCCAAGGCGGCTTTGGGGCGGCCAAGGATGAGCAGTGTGGTGTCACTCTTAACGCTCGACAAAACATGGCGGGTGCGCGTGGACATTTCGCCGTGCACTGCGATGACGTTCTTGGCGGTGATTGTTTGGCGGCGCGTGGAATGGCGCAAGATAGTGCCCAGCCAGACCAGCGCAGATGTTAAGAAGGCAAACAGAATGGAAAGCCTTTGCGACAGAGAGAGGCGGAAGTGGCCCTGTCGCGCTTGAACAAGAGGGATCACGCGATCAGGGGATGCCGTTTCTATGACTGTGTCTGTGGTTTCTGACAGCGAATGGGCCACGGCAAGCGCCGTTTTGTGGTGCTGACTTACAGATTTTGATAGTTCCAAGGCCCAATATGGATCAGAAATTTGGGCTGCGAAGGATTTGGCAAATATATCCTCTTTTTCAATGCCTTGTGTCACAAAATCAGTGTCGAGCACCCTGCCCTTTGGTTCCGTGACCCGTTGCAACGATCCGTTTGCATCTCTGACAAGCCAGGTCATGGGATCAACTGCCGTAACGTGTGAAACACGTTTGATTGGGCAGCGCGGCCCTCTGCCACGAACCGTTCGATGTTTGCGGCTTCGTCGCCGTGCCAGCTAGAAGCTTGGTCAATCAGCGATGGGGTTAGGGTTTCTGGCGTGACGATGCGCCAATCTGCAAGGCCCGCATCGCGCAAGGTTGCTTCGATTTTATGGGTGTTTGACGCCATGGCAAGAAATGGCGTGCGGGTTGCAAGGGCGAGAATGACGGCATGAAACCTGCCCGTGATGAGAAGCTGACTGCTGGCAATTTTGTGCAGAAAGTCAGGGGTTGATCGATCTGTGCTGCCAAAACCGTGAGACGCGGCGCCAAGTGCGTCGCGCAGGTTGGGCAGGTTAAAGGGTGCGTTGCGATCGAGCATCCGCCTGAAATCGGCAAAGCGGCTTCTGAGTGTTGTGTCAGGAAATCGAATGTTGATCATCTGCGCGCCATGGCTGCGGGCAAAGCGGGTCAAGTGGCGGGTGGCATCGGTTAGAACGCTGTCGGTTACGGTGACGCCTGTGCGCTGTTGCGCGTGCGGCCAATCAAAATATAGGGCGGCATCTGGGGCGATCGTGGCCGTGACATTGCTTTGGGCAAGTTCTGCTTGGCTAGAGGATTCGCGTACCGAGATCAGATCAAAGGAGCGTGCTGCATCCACAAACGCAGGGCCGTTGTGCGCCCAAGTGGTGTTGAACAGAACAGATGGTTTGCCTTGGGATTTTGCAAGCTGTCCCGCCTGTAGCAGCCATTTTGCGGGCGGTTTGTCGTGATGAATGCTGCCTTCCCCGTTCACAACGATACCATCGGCGGCGGAGAAATGGGCCATGAACTGCGCGTCTTGGGTGTAATCGGTTTGCATTGGCGCAGCGGCGGTAAAGATCATGCCGTGCTGTGCGGCCAAATGCTGAATAGCGGCCACGGCAATTTCGCAGCCGTGGTGTAAATCGGCGCGTGTGTCGTTGATCAAAACCAGCCGTTTTTGATCGGTTACAGACGCTGCCGCGCCTGCCACGCGAAACGGTTCAAAGGAGGCGCTTGTCTGTTGCATTTATGGTTTGATTTCTTCCTCGACCCGATGCCCAAACCTGTCATGGGGAGAGGTCAGGATCAAGGCTCGGATGACACCCTGATCAACGGGCACCAAAGCCTGACAGCATAATGCGAACGGTTTTCAGCAGGATCACGACATCGAGCCACGGGGAGAAGTTTTTGATGTAATAAAAATCGTACTGCAACTTGTCCCCAACTTTTTCCAAACTGGTGACGTGACCTTGATTGACCTGCGCCCATCCGCTGATCCCTGGTGGGACCACATAGCGGTAGCAGTAAAATGGCAGGTCCTTTTCATACCATTCAGAGAGGGCACTGGCCTCGGGGCGTGGGCCGACCCATGACATATCGCCAAGCAGAATGTTGAAAATCTGGGGCAATTCATCAAGACGGGAGCGGCGCAGAATTGCACCAAGTTTGGTGATGCGTTCATCGTTTTCACGGGTGCGTGCCGCTTCGCGGTCCGCCGTCACATGGGGTTCATGGCGCATGGTGCGAAATTTGATCACTTTGAAGGTTTTGCCGCGATATCCCGCACGGTCTTGGACAAAGAAGATCGGGCCTGGATCAGACAGTTTGATACCAATAGCCACCAATGCGATGATGGGCAGGAAAATCGGCAAAACGAGGATCGCTAAGGCAAAGTCCAGAACACGCTTAACCTTGAGGTAGGCCACATTGGGCAGCAGGTTGCCGAGGTAGTTTTCCGAGAGATGTTCAATTTGCACCCGCCCCGTCAGGGATTCACGCAACTGTTTGACGTGATAGACAGGAATACCGCTAACCGCACAATCGGCAATGAATTGTTCCCAACGGTCACAAAACTTGGCCCGCAGATCAGCGACCACATAGGTTACATCGTCGGACGGAAGTTTAGGTTCTTTGAGAAGGGTCCACTTAAAATCAGTGAATGAGTTCAATCCTTCTACATCCCCATTGGGCACCACCGCAACGTGATGGCGGCGGGCATTTTTGGACACGGAATAGATTAAGTAGAACCAACTGATGCAGAGAAGGAAGCTGAGGCCGAATTGAAAGCGGCTGTAATCAATGCGGGCAAACAAAAAGACCAGCATCACCCCAATATAGATCGAGGCAAACGTTGGCATGATATAATAGCTCGCACTGACGCCCGGATATTTGATGATGCTTCGAAACAGATAAAGGCCGATGACCAAGGCGAGTGTCGTGGCGACGATTGTGTTGTCTTGGCTGGGAATTTGCCCTGGGGTCCAGAGGAAAATTCCTGGACCAAACAACCCCGGCAGAACGACAGCCATTATAAACGCGCCAATGCGTTGTCCAAAGGGGCTAAGGAGAAAGAACTTTTTTAAAAACTGGTTATTGGGGCCAGCACCTGAAGAGACACTGACGTCATAGTCTTGCATAAGACCACCCCCGATCAAACGGCGTTAAAATAGTAAGCGAGGCGTAGTAGAGTTGGTTTCGAATTATGGGCTAGAACTGCCGCCGCCGCCCACTGCCAAGCCAACACCGACAACGCCAACTCCGATCAACAATGGAAGTGCGGCCGCGTTTGCTTCGAGAGCGACACCAGCGACAACCTCTTCCGTACCCAGTGTCTGCGTAGAAACACGAACCGTTGGCTCTTGGTCCAGAACCGCGAATGTTTTGAGGCACATCGCGCCATCAACTTCTTCTACGGACAAGCGACTGCTTGCTGCCAGAGTAACGGAGCATGATGCCCCCATCGTGACGGTCGCGGCAGCGTCTGGGCCAGACAAAACACGGCTGTCTTGGGACAGGCTGACACCTGCTTCTGCTGGTAAGAAACCAGATGGCGTAGACACGAGAACCTGACCTGACACTTCGGTCAACGTCGCCAGTACGTCTGTTCCAGATGTTGCGCATGCGCAAGGAACGTCTTCGGCAACAACAGGGACCGCTATAGTTGCAACACTGGCGGCCAAAATTGCGCCAGTGAGGGACCGTTTTAGGGATGAAATAGACACTGCGTTTATTCCTCAACTAGATTTGGGTTAATTCTTGCTCAAAGACTTAACAAATTCCTCAGCAGGCAACAAGTATCTTGTTCACCTTTGCAAAATTATTTGAAGAGCCACTTAAACTGGCATTCTATCCCATTGACCGATGAGCCTTGGGGACCTACTGATACGTCACGTATACGATTAATATTAAACTGCTGTGAGGCACGAAATTGAACTTGCTGCTGACCTTTTTTAAAAATGGGTTACCGAAATGGATTGCTGCGGCATGTGTTTCGATCTCCTTAACGGCTTGTGCCGTGGAACAACCATTCCATCCGAGTGATATCACGCCAGAAGGTGAGCGGATTTCAAGGCAGGCAGAAAGCACCTTGGGCGTTGCGACTCCTTTGCTCGTGACATTGCTTCCGCCCGTGAAAAACAGTGGCTTGGGCCATCCCCATTTGATCCGTGTTGGCGACCTTTTAGAGGTCGATGTCTATTTAGAAGATTCGCTTGATAAAACCGTCCGTGTAGATCGCACAGGACAGGTTGTTTTGCCGCTGATCGGGACTGTGCGTGCCGCAGGTAAAACCATCCAAGGCTTTGCCCGCACGTTGGAACGAAAATACAGTGGAAGCCAGTTGCAAGACCCTGAAATCACAGTGTTTATTGCAGAGACCGAAGAACCTAAGATTATCGTTGATGGCGCGGTTGAGAACCCTGGTCTTTACGGAGTGAACGACAAAACCACGTTGCTGGAAGTCATCGCATCTGTTGGAGGCTTTGATGACGAAGCCGACCCACGATATGTCTATATTTTCCGCGACTATGAGGGGCGCAAATTGGTGGCCAACTATAGTGTGACGGCGATCCGTGAAGCCAAGTTGGCTGACCCTCGCGTATATGAAGGTGACACGATTGTAGCCTTCCGCTCTGGAACCAAAGTGAGCCTGAAAAATCTGGGAACTGCGTTGGGCATTGCAGCCGTCTTAACCACGATCACAAGAGATTAATTGGATAACACTCCACTGTCTGGCGTATGCTGCGGCAAACAATGAAGTACTATTAAAATGAACGGTTCAAACCAGACAAATTCTCTTTCTTCAGACGCTGGAAACAGCGGCTGGAGCGATGGCTACGGCCAAGGCGGCATGCCCGCGCAGCAAGAAGGATTTGCGCTAGATCCGATCAAAGTGTTCTGGACGGTCTATGGCTATCGGTGGTTGATTCTATGTATCCTGATCGCAGGCGCATTGATTGGGGTTGTTCAGACCTCTATACAAACTCCGATCTATAGTTCCTCTATCAAGATGGAAATTTTAACGTCTGAAATTCGCGCCGTTCGCGAATTCGAAGTGGTATCTGAGGGCCGTGTCGCCCGCTTTAGTGCGATCCAGAATGCCAAAGAAAAGTTGCGTACCCGCAAATTGGCGCGGCGCGTGGTTTACGCCTTGAATTTGACCGAAAAGCCAGACTTTTACGCCCCAAACAAAGGCAGCCCGCTTGGCGCGTTGATGCGCAAAATGATGGGGCGGTCCAACGATCGCGACCGGCGCGTTCCAGACGCCGCGAAACGTGAAGAACGGGCCATTTCTCAAGTCGTGAGCGGTTTGACCGTCACTGATCGGCGGCAGTCCTCTATCTTGCGTGTGACGTTTGAACATCCGACCCGCGCCTATACCCATCTGGTGGTTAACCAAATCGGGGAGAGCTTTAACGAGCTGAACATCGACCAGACCATCGAAACATCAAGCGAAGTTCGCACCTTCGTCGAGGACCAAGTCGAATCGGCTAAGACCCAGTTGACGGACTCTGAGCGGCAGTTGAACGAATATGCCAAACTGATCGACTTTACCGATGTGGGTGAGGAACCGTCCCTGCTGAACAGCCGCATGAATTCGGTTAACTCTGCCCTGAACCAAGCCGTGCAAGATCGGTTGGCCGCAGAATTAATCGTGTCCCAAATCGAAAGCGGCAAAGCGGTCAGCCTGCCTGAGGTGATCGAAAACAAAGCCATTCAGGCGATCAAGTCGAAGATCGCAGAGTTTCAGATTACCTATCAGGAAAAGCTGGGCGTCTATAAGCCGAATTTCCCTGAAATGGTGCAATTGCGGTCCCAGATTGCGGAATTGCAAAAACAGTTGGTCACCGAAGTTTCGATCATATCGGACAGTTTCATCATCCAGCTGGAACAGATTCGCGAAAAAGAGCGCAGCCTTCAAAACGAGTTGGAACGGCTCGGTGAAACCCAACAAGACTTCCGCGAAAAATACGTGGAATACACCATCCTAAAACGCGATGTGGACAGCAAGCGGGCGCAATACGCCGCTATGGTGGTCAAGCTGAACGAGGTGGGCATCGGTGCGGACCTTCGCAAGGAAAGCGCGGCTGTGTTGGATCAGGCACGCCCTGCCCGCGGCCCTGTGCGCCCCCGTGGATTGTTCAATGTGATCGCATGGGTCGCACTGGCGCTCGCGCTGAGTGGGGTTGTTATTTACCTGTTGGAATTGCTGAAGAACTCTTTCTTCACTCCAGATCAATTGGAAACCGATTTGGGGATCAATATCCTTGGGATTATCCCCTACATCGAAACGGCGGATGATCCGCATCTGTCCAACGAAGAAACAGCAGGGTTTGAAGAAGCCTATCGCAGTTTGCGCACTGCGATCCAGTTCACCAACCTTGGCGGCGCGAATAAGACGCTGGCTGTAACCAGCTCTGAGCCGTCCGAAGGGAAATCCATTACCTCGTTCAAGGTGGCCGAAGGGTTTGCGTCCCTTGGAAACAAAGTGCTGTTGATTGATGCGGATATGCGCAAACCAAAACTGCATAAATGGTTTGGTCAATCGAACACAATCGGCCTGAGCACGCTATTGTCTGGGTCTGTGGATGAAACGGACAACGCAGATTTATACCACGATACAGGCATTCCGAACCTAACGTTCATGTCCGCAGGGGGTATTGCGCGCAACGCGGCCGATTTGTTGGCGTCCCATGATATGGGCAAGCTGATCCACACTGCATCGAAAGATTATGATTTCGTGGTTATTGATACGCCGCCGATCATGGGTCTGGCCGACACGCCCATCATTTCCCGTTACACATCCAGTACGTTGTTTGTGGTGGCAGCCCGCCAAGTGCCGCGCAAATCTGCGCAAGTTGCGCTGAAACGGTTGCGGGACAATGGAACCAACGTGATTGGTGGCTGTATGACCAAGTTCCGCCAGAACAAGCACGATTACAGCTATAATTATACCTACAGCTATTCCCAAAGTGATTATTACAATCCCAAAGAGGATTCAGCGTAAGATGAATACCCCGTCCACTCCTCCACGCAAAAGCAAGCTGGCAACAGTGATCAGCGGCATCGCAGTCGTCGGTTTCGGCGGGATTGTTGCGTTGAACGGGGCGAGTGCCTTTTTGCAAGAGCGTGCGCCGCGCATGGCGCAGCAATTGAACCCTTTAAACGCCTCTGCGCGAATCAATGGGATTCTAGAAACGCTGGAGCGTGATGGGGCCACAGCAGATATCCAGAGTTTGGACCAAGATGCGCGTGCTTTGATCAACGTCTCCACCATGAATGGCGTTGGCTATGCACTGTTGGGCCAGGCCCGTGCCCTTGAAGGGGACGCCGAAACCGCAGATGCGCTGTTTGCCCACGCTTTAGAGGTATCGGACACAAATATTCTGGCGCTGCGCTGGACGCTGCAACGGGCCATTGCCGCTGAGGATTATGAAACGGCGGCGGATACGTTGTTTTTGCTGGCTTTGCGCTGGCCGAATGCGTTTCCGTCTTTGGAACC
>CAYWIR010000107.1:0-7401 GCA_964458375.1 uncultured Neptunicoccus sp. | reverse complement strand
GGGCCGATCTTTTTCCCCATATTCGCGATATCACCGCCCGAACAAAACCCTTCGCCAGCCCCTGTCAGAACCAACACCCGCACATCATCATCTGCGTCCAAATCTACCAGCATCTTGGCCAAGGCAGGCATCATTTCCGCCCCCATGGCATTGCGCTTTTCTGGACGGTTTAACGTCAGCGTCGCCACATGATCCGTGACCGAGCACAACAGCTCCGTCGTTCCAGTATCCACATCCCGTGTCATTTAAATATCTCCCCAGTGTTTCAGTGCAGCGGTTGCAATCGGCCCGCCCCATTCTTGTAAGAAATGTCCACCATCCGCAATTTCCAGCGGTTCTGGGCATCCCTTAATCTGTGATTTCAACCAATGCATCGCAGGGGGCCCCAACACAGGGTCCTGCATGCCAATGGCCATAAAACTCTCGCCGTTCCACTCGTTCTGGAAATAGGTCAGCGCCTCTTTGGAATGGTCCACACCCTCCATTTCAGGGGCCGTCATCACCATATCGGGAAACCGCCGCACACCCGCCTTATAGGTCACATCGGGGAAGGGTGCGGCATAGGCCGCAGCCTCCGCTTTGCTCAAAATCGGCGTGGCCCGCGCCATAAGTGCGGCAATATCCATGTCTGGGTTGGCTTTGTTGTATGCGCGCCAATCGTCAAACCCTTTGCCCGCAGGCAAGCCAATCGCCAGCGCCGTGTTCATAATCAACAGACGCGACACACGATCAGGCAGAACATGGGGCAAGGTCAAGCCCAGCACACCGCCCCAATCCTGGACAACCAGCGTAATATTATTCAAATTCAGTTGCTTAACCAGCGCGATGATCATATCTCGGTGAAAATTGAAGCCATAAACATCATCCGCCATGGGCTTGTCAGATCGTCCAAACCCGAGCCAATCAGGCGCGATCACCCGCGCCCCAGAGGCCACAAATTCAGGAATCATCTTGCGATACAAATACGACCAAGATGGCTGCCCATGCAGGCACAAAAACACACGATCTGCATCACGCGGCCCCTCATCCACATAATGAACGCGCAAACCTTCGTATCCGACTAAATCTTCCACGTAATGGGCGGCAAAATCCCAATCGGGCAAGTTTTCAAATCGGTCATCGGGTGTGCGAACAACATCCATCGGGCAACTCCAGTTTGACGGCTCGGGGTATCTGTGAAAAGCCTAGGGACAGATACGCAAACCTGTCAATCAAGCGCCACCCGCGACGTGGCGGCATCTGAAAGAAGCTATGGCAAAAGAATATCCCCAGCACAAATTTGTGGTCCCAAAGGGGGCCGTCGATGTGATCTTTATCCGCCACGGCGAAACCATTCCTGCGGTCCCGGGCAAATCCTTCCCGATGAAAGACGGTCACGGCGATCCCCCCCTTCATGAACGGGGCCAAGCACAAGCAACTGCGGTGGGCGAGCGTCTAAAAGACGAACATTTTGATGCGCTCTACGTGACCTCGCTGCAACGCACCCACCAAACCATGGCCCCGCTCGCCGCGCACAAAGGCATGACTCCGATTGAAGAGCCAGACCTGCGCGAAATCTGCCTTGGCGATTGGGACGGCGGTCTCTACCGCATCAAATCAGCCGAAGGCGCGCCAGAGTTTCAAAAGGCCAAAGCCGAGCATGAATGGGGCCATATTCCAGGGGCTGAAACCACAGCACAACTGCATGAACGTGTTGAACGGGGCCTGTGGCGGCTGCTGGACAATCACGCAGACGAGCGCGTGGCCTTTGTCGTGCACGGCGGGGTCATCGGCGCAATTATGTCGATCGCAACGGGCTGCCAGCCCTTTGGCCTCATCGGCGCGAGCAATGGCTCGATCCACAACGTCGTGTTGACGAAGGATCGGTTTTTTGTGCGGTCGTTTAATGACTGCAATCACTTGTAGGCGATGATCCCCCAAAGGCGCGAACGCGCCATGCCCGACCTCCCCCACGGGAGGGTATATTCCATAGCTGTGTCAAACACCGCGCCAACTCGGATCACACAAAGCGGGGGAATAGACGCGCCACCTCCCGAGGTCGGGCATGGCGCCTTCACGCCTCAGAAAAGGTAATTTCCTAAAGTTTCATTAACGTCGACACGTCCATTTGAACGTGTCGACGTTTACTCATTATTTACTTTTGAAACACAGGAAGCGTGCTACCCAACCTCAATCACAACCTTCCCCAACACCTTCCGATCCTCCAGCATCTTCAACGCATCCCCCGCATCTTCCAACGCGAAACTCGCGGAAATCTGTGGCTTAATCAAACCCTTACCCCACCAGTCAAACAACTCCGCCAAGTTCGCTTGGTGCACATCGGGCTCCATCCGCGTGAACGCGCCCCAGAACACACCAACCACCTGACAGTTCTTCAACAGCGTCAGGTTCAACGGCAGCTTCGGAATCCCCGCAGGGAAACCAATCACCAAAAACCGACCTTCCCAAGCTAATGCACGCACCGCAGGTTCCGCGTAATTTCCGCCAACCGCGTCATAGACCACATTCACACCACCGGGCCCCGCCACATCCTTAATCGCCCCAGAAAACGCCTTCTGCGCATCGCGGTCCATCTCGCGGGGATAAATGATTGTCTCATCCGCCCCCAAACCCTTACAAAACACCGCCTTGTCCTCGGATGACACCGCCGCAATCACCTTGGCGCCCATGGCCTTGCCAAGTTCAATCGCTGCCGCACCTACACCGCCAGCGGCCCCAAGGATCAACAAGGTTTCGCCTTCCTTCAGCTGCGCCCGTTGTTTCAGCGCATAATGGGACGTGCCATAGGTCAGAATGAAACAGGACGCCTGATCATAAGGCATCGCATCAGGGATCGGCACTACACCCGATTTATGCGCCACGACATGGGTCGCGAACCCGTTGAACCCTGGCACAGCCAACACACGTTGCCCCACGGACAGATGCGTGACACCTTCACCCACGGCCTCAATATCCCCTGCAACCTCACCACCTGGCGCAAAGGGACGCGGCGGCTTCATCTGGTACAAATCGCGAATAATCAGCGTATCTGGAAAGTTCACGCCCGCAGCACGCACACGGATCACCACCTCGCCCTTTTTGGGCGTCGGTGTCTCTGCCTCTGTCATCACCAAGGCGTCGGGGCCTCCGACCTCTACACTCATCATCGCACGCATATTTGCTCTCCCAATTCCAAAATGACGTTACATCACGAACCACGATTGGGGCCTGCCCGTGTCTTGTCAACGCAGAAGTGGAATGCAATTCTGCTAGGCGGAATATGACGCTGCGTTTTGGGAGAAACCGATGCCATTTGATACGACGAACATGGACACATTCCGTGCGGACATCCGCGCTTGGCTGGCCGAAAACTGCCCCCAAGGTGTGCGTGACGGCGATATGACACAAGAAGCGATCTGCTGGGGTGGCAAGGACTTCAAATTCGAATCTGACGATCAAAAACAATGGATGGACGTCTGCGCCGCCAACGGTCTGACCTGCCCAACATGGCCAACCGAATATGGCGGCGGCGGCTTCACCCGCGACCAAGAAAAGGTCTGGCTCGAAGAGTTAGAAGCCATCGAAGCGCGTATGCCGCTCTTGTCTTTCGGCATCTGGATGCTTGGCCCAGCCCTTCTTCACTTCGGCTCCCATGACCAAAAACTCCACTACCTTCCGCCCATTTGCCGAGGTGAAATCCGCTGGTGTCAGGGCTACTCTGAACCGGGTGCAGGCTCTGACCTCGCCAATGTGCAATCCAAAGGCGAAGACATGGGCGACCACTGGGTCGTGAACGGTCAAAAGGTGTGGACGTCCTACGCAGACAAGGCCGACTGGATCTTCGCCCTCATCCGCACAGACAAAGACGCACCGAAACACAAAGGCATCTCCTTCTTGCTGTTCGATATGCACGGCGGCGGCGTCACAACCCGCCCGATCAAGCTGATCTCCGGCGCATCCCCTTTCTGCGAAACCTTCTTTGACGATGTGAAAGTCCCAAAAGAGCAAATCGTCGGCGAGGTGAACAAAGGCTGGGACGTTGCAAAATACCTTCTGACCCACGAACGGGAGATGATCTCTGGCTCTGGCTCATCCCGCGGGGCTGCACGCTCCATCGGCAAGGTGCTGGCGGATGCGGGCAACGGCGCCATGGACACATCTTTGCGCGCCGAAGCCATCGCCACAGATATCGAAGAAATGGCCGTTGAACTGACCATTGAACGCTACAAAGACCAAGCCGCAGGCGGGCAGGGGGTTGGTGATGCCTCTGCCATGCTGAAATACGCTGGCACCGAATTGAACAAACGCAAGCACGAGCTGTTCATGTCCGCAGGGGGATCAACCGCCCTTGAATGGGATGGGGCCACGGGGTCATTGCCCGCAGATTGGCTTCGCACCAAAGCAAATAGCATCGAAGGGGGCACATCAGAAGTGATGTTATCCATCCTTTCTAAGCGTGTTTTAGGGCTTCCAGGGTAGAAAACTATGACAAATCTAACATTAACCGAAGATGAAACCATGCTGGTCGACAGCGCACGCGGCTTCCTTGATGATGCCTCGCCCGTGGAAAAATTCCGCGAACTGCGTGATGCGGGCAAAGCCTATAACCCAGATATCTGGAAACAAATGGCCGACCTCGGATGGACGGGTGTTCTCGTCCCCGAAGACCAAGGCGGCATTGATATGGGCCACACAGCGGCAAACCTTCTTGCGGCTGAAATGGGCAAAACGCTGGTATCGAGCCCCTTCATCTCAACCGCCGTTATGGCCGCCACCGCCCTGCGCCAAGTCAGCGACAATCCTCGCGCCGCCGAGGCCCTGAGCCAGATCGCAGCAGGAGAGGTCACCTATGGTCTCGCCCTCGACGAAGGCCCAAAACACAGCCCAGATTGCACCATGATGGAAGCAAAAAAACTCGGCAACGGGTTTGAATTGTCTGGTGACAAAACCTTCGTTGTGGATGGCGCAAATGCGGATCGCTTGCTGGTACTCGCCCGAACAGGGGACGACGACGCGCTGACGGTGTTTGATATCCCCGCAGATCGCGCAGGCATCACCCGCACGGCGCAAAACATGATCGACGCCCGCGACAGCGCCGCCATCAACTTTGACAAGGTCGAAGCCACGGGCGAAGACATCATCGGCACCGTCGACAACGGCATGGACGTGCTAAACCCAGCCCTTGCCGCGGGCCGCGCGGCACTTTCGGCAGAAATGGTTGGCTTGTCTTCAGGCGCGTTCGGCATGACCGTTGGCTACCTGCAAGAGCGCAAACAATTCGGCATTGTCATCGGCCAATTCCAAGCATTGCAACACCGCGCTGCGCATTTGTGGTCCGAAATTGAGGTCACAGCCTCCACCATCTTAAACGCAGGGCGTATGCTCGACGAAGACCCAGAAAACGCAGATTTGGCCGTATCTCTGGCCAAAGCCCGCGCCAGCCAAACCGCCAAACTCGCTGTCATGGAAGGCGTGCAAATGCACGGCGGCATCGGCATGACAGACGCGTTTGACATGGGCTTCTTTATGAAACGCGCCCGTGTGGCCCAAGAATGGCTCGGCGACTACGGCTATCACGCTGAAAAAATCGCATCTGCCAAAGGATATTAAAATGACCATCGAATTTAACGGCAAAGTCGCCATTGTTACGGGCGCAGGCATCGGCCTTGGGCGCGAACATGCGCTGGGCCTTGCCAAGCGCGGGGCCAAAGTTGTGGTCAACGATCTGGGTGTTGCTGCGGATGGGAAGGGCCAATCCTCTGCCGCTGCGGATGCCGTTGTCGCGGAAATCATCGCCGCAGGGGGCGAAGCCTTTGCCCACGGCGCCGATGTGTCAAACGAGGCGCAGGTCAAAGACATGGTCCAGCAGGCCATGGACACATGGGGCCGCATCGACATTCTGATCAATAACGCTGGCATCTTGCGGGACAAAACCTTCAGCAAAATGACCCTCGAAGACTTTAAAAAGGTCGTCGATGTGCATCTGATCGGCACCGTCACGGTCACGCACGCCGTTTGGCCGATTATGCGCGAACAAGGCTATGGCCGCATTGTGCTGACCGCGTCCTCTTCTGGCCTTTACGGCAACTTTGGCCAGTCAAATTACGGCGCGGCGAAAACATCCATGATGGGCCTGATGAACGTGCTGCATCTGGAAGGGGCGCGGGACAACATCCGCGTCAACACGCTGGCCCCTACCGCCACAACCCGCATGACAGAAGAACTGTTCAGCCCAGAAGTTGGCGAACTGCTTGACCCTGCGACCATTACGCCGGGTGTTCTGTTCCTTGTTTCCGAAGACGCGCCATCGCGCATCATCATGGGGGCAGGCGGCGGCAGTTTTGCGCAAACGGTTGTCTATGAAACCAAGGGCATCACACTGGCAGGTGACGAAATAACACCGGAAAACGTGGCGGCCCAGTGGGACCAAATCACCGATCCAGATGGGCAAGAAATCCTCACACAAGCCTTTGAACAAACAGGTAAATACGCCAAAAACGCCGCCAAATTGGCGGGTATCAAACTCGAAAAGTAAAGGAACATCATCATGCGTGACGCAGTCATCGTATCCACCGCACGGACCCCAATCGGCAAAGCCTATCGCGGCGCTTTCAATGCCACGCCCGGCCAGCAATTGGCAGGCCACGCCGTTGAACACGCCGTAAAACGCGCAGGGATTGAAGGCCATGAAGTGGATGATCTGATCATGGGAACTGCGATCCAGCAGGGTTCCACAGGCACCAACATCGCCCGCCAAGCCGCCATTCGTGCGGGCCTCGGCGTTACGGTTCCAGGCATGTCGCTCGATCGTCAGTGCGCATCTGGCATGATGGCCATTGCCACTGCCGCCAAACAGGTCATCACCGACAACATGGATATCGTTGTGGGCGGCGGTGTAGAATCCGTGTCTACGGTTCAGGGTCCAAAAATGTTCCTTGATGGCGATCCATGGTTCAAAGAGCATCAGCCAGACATGTATATGTCCATGCTCGAAACCGCCGAAACCGTGGCAGAACGCTACAGCGTCACCCGCGAAGATCAAGATGCCTATGCCGCGCAATCCCAAGACCGCACGCATCTGGCACAACAAGCTGGCGCATTTGACGACGAAATCGTGCCCATGACCTCGGTTATGAAAGTCATGAACAAGGAAACGAAAGAGGTTTCCGAACATGAAGTGACGCTTGAAAAAGACGAAGGCAACCGCCCTGGCACCACGGCTGAATCGCTCGCAGGTCTTCAGCCTGTGTTCAAAGACGGCATCTTCATCAAAGAAGGCAAATGCATCACGGCGGGCAACTCCTCACAACTGTCTGACGGCGCATCTGCCTCTGTCGTCATGGAAGCCAAAGTGGCCGAGAAAAAGGGCCTCGCACCGCTTGGTCGCTATGTTGGCATGATGGCCGCAGGTCTGAAGCCTGA
>CAYWIR010000106.1:0-7464 GCA_964458375.1 uncultured Neptunicoccus sp. | reverse complement strand
GTTTCGGGCGTCATCGGTGCGGATAGGATGCTTGGGGATTTATCACGCCAGACTTGGCCCCCCGCGGCGGGCTGTTCATCCAAAAGACCCACGCGCAATCCGGCCTGTGCCGCCGTCAACGCCGCATGTCCGCCCGCCGGACCCGCGCCAATGACGATGATATCAAATTGGGGGGGCATCAGGCGCGATCAACCACAAGATCGGCCGTCACGCGCGTGCGGCATGACTCAACCGTTTGGCCATCAATGCGGACAATGCATTCCTGACACAGGCCCATGCAACAGAATGCGCCGCGTGGGCCTGCATCGTTGGGGGCTTGGCGCAGGTTCAGGTGCCCTGCGCGCATCAACGCGGCCACAAGGGGTTCACCTTCGTGGCCGTGCACCGAGTGTGCGTTGAACCAGAACGTCACCTGTTGGGATCGTTTGATCTGGTGTGTTTGGTTGGGCACCAGTCGGATCATGAATACGAAATTCCCAGATCATCGAACGTGCGCTTGATCTTGTCGATATCAGCATCCGCCAGCGCCATCACAGGATCGCGCGGTACCCCAGCGGGCTGGCCGATCAGGTTCAGCGCCGCCTTGAAAGACGCAGGCCAAGTGCCGGTCCCCATCAGCATTTCATACAGAACGGTCAACTGGTGATGGGCATGGCGATAGGCATCATTGGGGGCGCGTGTTGCGACATCTGCCATGTCAGATGGCAAAAGGTCCGTAAATTCCGGCCCCGTCGCGATAAAGCCGCGCGCGCCCAAGGCAAAAGCGGGAAGGATATAGTGGCAGGGGCCGGTCATGACCGACATGCGATGCCCGAGGCGGTGAAGCAGGTGGGTGTGATAAAAGAAATCCCGCTGGCTTTCTTTGATGCCGATGACGTTGTGATTGTCCAAAAGACGTTCGGTTTGATCAAGGGTCAGGGAAAACCCCATGCGGCGGGGCGAATTATACAGAACCAAGGGCAGGTTGGTGGCCGTTGACACCTTGTCGAAACGCGCCATCAATTCGGCCTCGGATGCCTTGAGCACATAGGTTTGAGGCATCGACAGCAGGACGTCCGCCCCATTGTCTTGCGCGGCGTTGATATAGGCCAGCGACGCATCGATCGTCGGCGCGGAGATCCCCATCATGACCGGCACCCGGCCTTTGGCTGTATCTTTGGCCAAACGGACCAAGCGGCCCCGTTCCTGCGCGTTCAACGCCCAGCTTTCGCCGTTGTCGCCCGCGATACAAATGCAGGTGGCCCCGCGCGACAAAAGAAATTCGAACAGATCGACAAACGCGTCTTCCATGATGTCGCCCCTGTCATTGAAAGGGGTGGCGATGGCGGGGACGTAACCGTAAAGGTCTTCTTTTTGCATGTAATCAGGTCCTAAGGGGCGGAATGTCACAGGTGAAAACGGCCCCGAACTGGGCGTCTATAATAATCAGTTTATGCGGGTCGGTCGGATCAAACGTCACAGAGGTTGTCCAAAGGCCACGGGGCAGGCGCACATCTGCGATCTGATCACCAAGGGCATCATAAACATAGGCGCGCCCGGCTTGGGCTTGCGCGACGGCCAGCCAGCCATGGGCATTGCATGCCAACCCATCCGGGCCAAGCCCGCCCGAAAGCTGCAGGAACGTGCCGACCATAGGTGTGCCTTTGTCGGGCAGGCTTGTGGAAAATTTCCAGACCTGATTGGCGCGGGTGGCGGCCACGTAGACCCAAGCATTGTCAGGCGATACCGCGATGCCGTTGGAATAGGGCACGCACGCAAGGATCAGGCGCAGTTCGCCATCGTCCCACCGATAGACGCGCCCTGTCGGATCACTCAGGCTGCTGCGTCCGCTGTCGGTGAACCACAACGCGCCGTCTGGGCCATATGTCATGTCAGACAGGCCCAGAAAGCCGCCGTCGCCGCCTGTGCTAAGGGGGGTGAATGTTGTTGTGCCAGTCAGTTCGATCAGCCCGTGTTTGTAATCTGCGGCGATGTGGCGGCCATCTTGCGCAATCCGCATGGCATGGGGGTGCCCGTCTATGTGATGTTGCAACGTCCAATCCCCCGCGGCCGACACGCGAAAGACACGTCCGTTGGCCACATCACACAGCCACAGATCACCGTTTTGATCAAAGAACGCGGCCTCAAGAAACGAGTGCATCGACTGTCCGGGGCGGGTCATTTTGGCCCACTCGGATGGGGCGCCGCGATGGTGCAAATGATCCGGCAATTGGGTGCGAAGAGTGGCGGTCAAACGGGTCATGCAACGATCCCTGCACCGTAAAGGCGCTCGATTTGCGCAGCGTTCAGCCCCATATCCGTCAGGACCGCGCGCGAATGTTGCCCTAATGTTGGGGGGGCTTGGTTCAGTTTGGCCGCGTGCCCGTCGATGTGAAAGGCCGTTGTGGGCAGCGCTGTTGTTGGGGCATCGGGATTGGGCTGGAAATACCCGCGCGCCGCAAGTTGTGGCAGCCTGACAGCCTCAGCCAAGGATTTGACGCGTTCGGCGGGCAGATCAGCGGCGCGCAGGTGCATCACCCATGTGTCCGCGTCTTGGGTGGTGAAAATATCCGCGAGGGCGGTTTGGGTCGCCATGTCCAAGGCCCAGACATCGGGCCAGTCTTGAACTGAACCAAGCGCGGGGAGGGGGTGGCCCAACTGGTCCAGCATCGCGGCGAGTTTGCGGTATTGCGCGGGATGAAACGCCCCCAGCATTAAGGTGCCATCGCGGGTGGCATAGCTGGTGATCCCGGCCTCTTTTGGGCGCGAGGCGGGGGCTGGGTGTTGCGCGGCGGCGGCTTCGGGGGCCATCATTTGCATCGCCACTTCCAGCATGGACACTGATATATGCGTGCCGCGCCCTGTTTTGGCGCGCCCTGTTAAAGCGGCTGTAATCGCAAAGGCGGCCGCGTATCCCGTTGCGTAATCCACGAACGACACCGCCGGTTTGGTGCCGTCGCACTGCGCGATGGTGCCGCTGGTCGCTTGGATCACATTATCATAGGCGCCATTGTGTCCTTGCGGCCCGCTGTCGCCATAGCCGGTAATGGAACATTGGATCAGGCGGGGGTTGATCGCTGTAAGCTGCGCGGGGCCAAGGCCCAATGCGGCCAATGCGCCCGTGGTATAGTTTTCGACGATGATGTCGGCTGTCTTTGCAAGATCACACAGCACAGCACGCCCATCAGGTTGGCGCAAATCCAGCGCGAGGCTGCGTTTGTTACCGCCCTGTACCTGATAGGTCAGCCCCAGCCCCAAGGCATTGAGCGCATCATCCGGCCCCCGCCCGCGGGCGCAATCTGGTTGATTGGGATTTTCGATCTTAATCACATCCGCGCCCAGCAGTCCAAGCTGGTAGCTGCAAAACGGGCCCGCCAAAACGTGGGTCAGGTCGAGAACGGTTATGCCATCGAGCGGCGTGCGCATGTGTGATTTGCCTTGCAGAGTGACTATGCGTTTAATATACAAAACGTAAGTTTACATACAAGACACAAGTTTACACCCTGTTACAATGAGCCGTCACAAAGTGAGCCTGCCATGACCGAAAGCCGCGTCTTCCACCGAGACCTAGGGGCGGATTTGCCTGTGGTTGTTGCAACAGAGGGCAATGTGCTGATTGACGGGGACGGGCGGCGGTATCTGGATGCCTGCGGCGGGGCTGCGGTGTCTTGTCTGGGGCATGACAACCCGAAGGTGCGCGCGGCGATCAAGGCGCAGATAGATCGGGTGGCATTTGCGCATACCGGATCGTTCACCAATCAACCCGCCGAAGATTTGGCGGCCCATTTGGTGGCCTGCGCGCCCGAGGGCACAGGCGCTGGGCGGGTGATGTATTTGGGGTCAGGGTCCGAAGCGATGGAGGCAGCGTTAAAGCTGGCGCGCCAATATTGTGTTGAAAACGGCGCGCCAGAGCGTCGCCATATCATCGCACGCAAGCCCAGCTATCATGGCAACACGCTGGGGGCATTGGCGACGGGGGGACATGCGGGGCGACGCGCGCCTTTTGCGCCATTGTTGATTGATGTCAGCCATATAGAGGCTCCGTATCCCTATCGTTTACAGCGCAATGGCGAATCCGAAGCGGGTTTCGCGCGCCGTATGGCGGATCAGTTGGAGGCTGAAATTTGTCGTCTTGGTCCAGACACGGTGATGGCCTTTGTGGCTGAACCCGTCGTGGGCGCATCGCTGGGCACACAACCCGCGCCCAAGGGGTATTGGCGCCGCATCCGCGAGATTTGCGACACCCATGGTGTGCTGTTGATTGCCGATGAGGTCATGTGTGGCATGGGGCGCACTGGGACGACCTATGCGCTGCAACAAGACGGCATCGCGGCGGACCTGAGTACAATGGCAAAGGGGCTTGGGGCAGGGTACCAGCCGATCGCCGCCGTGCTGGCCGCACAAAAGGTGGTCAATGTGATCGCTGCGGGCAGTGGCAAGCTGTGGAACGGGCATACCTACATGTCCCATGCGGTCGCGACAGCGGGGGCCTTGGCGGTCCAGCGGGTGATCGAAGACGACGATTTGCTGGACAATGTGCGCCAGCGTGGCGGGCAGCTTGAGGCGGCGTTGCGCTATGCCTTTGCGCTGCACCCTCATGTGGGGGATATCCGCGGGCGTGGCCTGTTCTGGAGCATTGAGCTGGTCGAGGAGCGCGCGACAAAGGTGCCGTATGACGCGGCTGATAGCGTGGCGATGCGCATTGGGGCGGCGGCGAAGGCGCGCGGGGTGATGACATATCCGTCCCAAGGGTGCGTTGATGGTGTGGCTGGGGATCATGTGTTGCTGGCCCCGTCTTATACATCAAGTGAAGCAGAGATTGATCTGATCGTCCAAACGCTCGCTGCGGCGGTGACAGATGTGACGGGTGAGTAGGAGATGACGCGCAAGACGATCTTAACGGCGGCCATTACGGGAAATTTGATGACCCCGATGAACAGCCCGCATTTGCCGATCACGCCCGCACAGATTGCACATCAGGCCATTGAGGCAGCGCAGGCCGGGGCGGCGATCGTGCATCTGCACGTGCGCGACCCTCAGACGGCCAAAGGGTCTATGCGGCTGGATCTGTATCGCGACGTGGTTGATCGCATTCGCGCCAAAAACAGTGACGTTCTGATCAATCTGACCACAGGCGAAGGGGGGCGGTTTATCCCGTCTGATGATGATCCGAAAATCGCGGCTGAGGGGTCCACCCTGTGCGCGCCGCAAGACCGTATCGCCCATATCAAAGCCCTGCGGCCCGACATTTGCACGCTGGATTTCAACACCATGTGGTCTGGATCGGCATCCGTTATCAACAGCCCCCGCAACCTTGAGATCATGGCAGATGGCATTTACGGGGTGGGCGTGACGCCCGAGATCGAGGTTTTCGACAGTGGGGATTTGCACATGGTCAAAGATTTCGTGGCGCGCGGCGTGCTGAGAACACCTTTGATGGTGCAAATGGTTCTGGGTGTGCGTTTTGGGGCGGTCGCGACCCCGGCCACGATGGCGTACCTTGTCAGTCAATTGCCCGAAGGAACACAATGGGCCGCTTTTGGTATCGGCCGCATGGCGTTCCCCATGTTGGCGCAGGCATGGCTTTTGGGCGGGCATGTGCGGATTGGCATGGAAGACACGGCGTTCATTGCCAAAGGCGAACACTGCCAAAGCAATGCACAATTGGTGGACAAAGCGGCGCGGATGATCACGGATCTCGGTGGGGCATTGGCCACACCGGATGAGGCCCGCACCCTGTTGAAAATCACATGATGACGTTAGGCGCCTGCGTAGCCCAAGGCCCGCGAAATGCGCTGGGCGGCGTCTTTGGCGCTGGGCACGAAAAAGCTGTCCATGCGATCAAAGTCAAACCCGCTGTCGGGTCCGGACAGGTTTACGCAGGCGACAATCGCGCCACCGTTATCGCGCACAGGAACGGCGACGCTGGAACCGCCCGGTTCCCGAAACCCGCGCGAAATCACATGACCAAGGTCGCGCACCCCATCCACCCGCGCGCGCAGGCTGGCCGCATCAATCGGTGTGTGATCGGTAAAGGACTGCCATGTTTGGCGCGCGGCGAAGATTTGAAAGTCACTATCATCAAGCGCGCCCAGCAAGCACCACCCCACCGCAGAGGCATAGGCCTGCGTGCGTGTTCCGGTGCGCATGTTGGATACATAGCCGGAGCGCGCCTGATGGCTGACAAGGTACAACACGTCATCGCCTTCCAGCACGCTCAGATGCGTGGACACGCCTGTTTCGTCGCGCAGTTGTGCCAATATCGGGCGGGCAATATCCGCGATGGGTTGTTGATTGAGATAGGCAAAGCCAAGGTTCAAGACGCGCGCACCAAGGGTAAAGGTGTTGGCCTGTTCGGCTTCGCGGATGAATTCCATTTGACGCAGAGTATAGACCAGACGAAAGGCCGACGACCGGCTGAGATCCATGGCGCGGGCGATGTCGCTCAGGGACATGGGGGATTGCGATGCCCCTAGAATTTCAAGGATGCGCAGCCCACGGTGCAAACCGGGTACGTAGTAAACATCATGGTTGGTCGCTTTGGTCATGGGCAATCGCTTTGTGTCGGGCGCTGGGAGGTGTTTAATATGCAAAACGGATCAAACACAATGGAGCACAGGCCATGACCGATAGGCCATCCAACCTTTTGCAGCCCACGAACGAAGATACCTGCGGGCCATATTTCCCGATCTCGTTTGCGGATCGCGGGCTTGAGGATCTGACCTGTCTTGATCCCGGTTTGGTGGGGCAGGCGGCAGGTGCGCCAATTGTTCTGCGCGGGCAGGTTGTTGATCGTCACGGAAATTTGGCCAATGGCGTGATTTTGGAATTCTGGCAGGCCAATGCAAAGGGCGTTTATCGCACCCCGGCCACACAGGGTGACGCTGATATTGATCCGTGGTTTCACGGCTATGGGCGGTTGCGCAGCGCCACGGGGCAGTACGAATTTCGGACAATTCTGCCCGGTGGCGCGGCGGGGCGCGCGCCCAACATAACCATTACGGTCTTTTCTGATGGGATCAGCCGGATCGTGACGCAAATGTTTTTTGAAGGTCAGGCGGGCAATGACAGCGACCCAGTTTTGCAATCAGTGGGTGCGGATGCGCCCAAGCTGTTGGCGCGCCAAGATGGGCAGACCGAAACGGGGGCTGCGATTTATCGGTTCGATATCGTCATGGCTGGCCCGAATGAGACCCCGTTTTTTGATGATCTGGAAAGTTAGGTAATGGCCACGCAGGGACGTATTTTGGGGATTGGCCCAACTGACAACACATCTGACCAGCGGACTCCGCGTCAGCCGCTGCGCACGATTCCAAAAGAAGCGCGCGCCAGCTTTGTGCCTGTGGTGCCCGCGCGGTACGCCACGCGCCCTCATGATTGGGACATGACACGCACCGCGCCGGACCGCCCCCGTGCCAGCGGCGTGCCGATTGAGGTGACGGGGCGGGTGTGTACGCCAACGGGCCGCCCGTTGGCCCATGCCTT